>NZ_AQVC01000013.1 GCF_000372405.1 Porphyromonas somerae DSM 23386
CGGGATAAGCCATACATCTTTCATCGTTTACCTGCCTAATTTACGCATCAAGGTTACGGTTGCCTTTTGGAACTTCACTGCCTGTAGCCAGCTTGTCCGCTTGATACGCCTTAGTATTAGGTTTCTGTTCGTCAGGCCACGAATTCGCTATTGCTTCTTCTCTCCCAAGGGTCACCCCTTGAAACTTGCAAGTCGCTATGGGGTTCGTTGGCAACTACGCCCCGAGTGGACTTTCACCACAGATGTATGACATGCCCGTCATACTACTACGAAGGAGCCCTCACGCAATGTGAGGGCTCCTTTATTTTATACTAAGATGAAAATAGACTTAGTCGAGAATGTTGCACGAAGTGCCATTATCGCACATTTGCTTCAAATGTGCCGAGACTTTGCACGAAGGATGAGATGCAAGGTGCTGAGGATGAGGGTGAAGGGAGCGTACTCACGTACGTGACCGAACCCGAATTCCGATAGCAACGCCGCAGATCGCCTTCGTGCAACAGTCTCTAGTCGTCTAACTTTTCACCAAAAGAGAGATCTCCAGCATCACCGAGACCTGGTACGATATAAGAGTGCTCATTGATCTCAGGATCGTTGACAGCGGTCCAAAGCGTACAATCCTCAGGCATTACCTTCTGCAGATAATCCAGTGCTGGTTGACTAGAAATCACAGAGGCCACATGCAATACCTTAGGAGTTCCCTTCGTGAGGATTGCCTTGTATGCCAGCTCCATAGAGCTTCCAGTTGCCAGCATTGGATCGACCAAAATCAGCGTTTTACCCTCTATTGAAGGAGAGGAAAGATACTCAATCATCACCTCAAAATTGAGCCGGTCCTTATACCTGCGATAGGCCGAAACAAAGCAGTTCTCTGCTCTATCTAGGTAATTAGTAAATCCATGGTGGAGAGGAAGTCCAGCACGTAGAATCGTGGCAATCACCACCTCATTTTGATCCAATTGGTCGTGCGAGATCGCTAGTGGAGTCTGCACCTCCTTAGGCTGATACTCAAACGTCTTACTAATCTCATACGCCATCACCTCGCCTATCCGCTCAATGTTTCGCTTGAAGCGCATACGATCCTTTTGGATATTGACATCTCGCAACTCCGCCACAAAGCGGTTGAGGATTGAATTCTGTTCCGAAAGGTTGATTACTTTCATGATCTTATATACTATTTCTTATGGTTTGAATTTTTCTTTTGCAATAAAGCGTGGTACACCTGACTTCTGCTCATCACATCATCTACATAGTTAGCCGTCTCCTTACCTCGCAGGTATCCAAAGCGAACCACTGGGTCATTGTAGTACTCTGGATGGCTTTTCAGTAAGATATACTCCCTCACCCCGCCCTGCCATATAGAGTCGGGGGCATGATGTTTCCGGGCAAGCCGCATTGCATCCTGCACATGTCCCAGTCCAGCATTATAGGCTGCAAGTGTGAAGCTCAATTGAGTCGCCTCATCAGTCATATCTCCGAAGCTCTTCCTTACCTCCAAAAGACAGTCTACCGCCACTCGAATTGATACCTCAGGCCGAAGCAACTCCTCCTTCGTTGCCCCATAACTAGCACCAGTGCGTGGCATAATCCCCATCAATCCCCTAGCTCCACTCCAGCCTACCACATCGCTTCTAAAACGACTCTCGTGATAAGCAATAGCCGCCAACACCGTCCAGTGCCAAGGCAGCCTAGCCCCCTCTTTTTCAAATAAAGCATCGTACTGAGAGATCACCCCTTGCGTCAATTGCACCCGCTCCTTTACCATCGCAAACTCCTGAATATAGCTCTGCAGATGGCTATTCTGGTCACGTAGCCGACTATAATGCCCCAACTTTTCACCTGTTAGGAAGTAGGTATCCAACTGCTTCTTTAGTGAATTATTCTCTTTACAAAGAGCCCACCCATACTTAATCGGTGCACTCACCCGAAGGTCGGCATTAAGCGAAGGGAAATACCTCATCCCCAACTGCCCCAGATGCTCATCTACGAGTAGGAAGTCTATTCCCCCCTCCGTGCCCATCTGCACCAAAAGCTCCTCCATACTGAGTGAGTCCGAAGGGACCACTTCAATATTTTCCCCTATCTCCTCCTCAATCTGATGCAACCGAACCTCTGCAGCACCCCCAGCATCTATCCACACTTTCTTACCTCCCAGTTCTGAAAGGTTTGAAATCATCCCCTCCTTTGCCTTTCTCTGTACCAGCACTAGAGATGCCGTATCAATGATTCCGCCAAAAGAAAACCGCTCGAGATTTCCTCGTGACATAGCCAAAGGGGTAATACAAAGGTCTATCTCCCCTTGCTCCAATCGCCAAAGCAAACTATCCAAGCTCCGCTCAATCTGCACATCCAGTACAAGTTCGTGAGCTTGTGCAAAGTCCACCGCCTTTTGATACTCCAAACCCATCATCTCACCCCTCAGAAGGTAAAAGTCTTCGGGCGAGGTAAGCGTCCCTATCCTCAGCGTATCACTATCTACCACCTCCTGCCAGCCACGGAAATGCTGTGCCGACTCATCCCCCTCCTCCTGACTACAGGCAGAGAGCAATAGGCTCAAAAGCAGACCAAGTAGATAAATAGTTCTCATCATCTCTTAAGACACATAGAGCAAAAAGCCCTTCAGATAACTCCCCTCGGGGTGGTAAATACTTACTGGATGATCGGCAAACTGACCAAACTGCTCCAGCACCCGCACCTCGCGACCAGCATGCAACGCAGCGGTAAAAAGAGCCTGCCGGAACTCCTCTACCCCCACCACTTGTGAGCAGGAAAAAGTAAAGAGTAGCCCGCCCTTTGCTATCTTACGAAGTGCCGCACTATTCAGTTTGCGATAGCCTTGCAGACCATTTCGCAATACCTCCCTCCTCTTAGCAAAAGCTGGAGGGTCCAAAATAATCATATCAAAAGCCCCCTCCTCCATCTCATACAGATACTTAAAGGCATCCCCTACCACAGACTCATGGCAAGTAGGAACTTCACCAAAGTTGAGCTTCAAATTGTCCTCCAGCAGATCCATCGCTCTAGGCGAACTATCTAGCGACACCACCCGCTCTGCACCACCTCTTAGGGCATAGAGCGAAAAGCCACCGGTATAGCAAAACATATTCAGTACCCTTCTTCCCTTCGCCAGCTCCCCTACTCTAGCGCGATTCTGACGTTGGTCGAGGAAGAAGCCTGTCTTCTGCCCCCTTAGAATATCTGGGGAGAAACGAATGCCTTGCTCCTCTGCCACCACCTGCTCCACCGCATCAATAGATCCGTAAAGCAATTCATCCACCACCCCCTCCACCATCGGTAGAGAGTCCGACGACTTATAGTAAACTGCCTCCAACCGCTCCCCTAGCACCGTTGCCAGTGACTCCGACAGTTCTCTACGTCTCAAGTGCATCGTAAGCGTATGAGCTTGCATCACAGCCACCCCTCCGTAGAGGTCCACAATCAGTCCTGGCAAACTATCTCCTTCCCCATAGACCAAGCGGAAACCCTCACGAGGAGAAGCCAAAAGTCCAAGTGCCCTGCGAGCTTCCAAAGCCTCTTGAAACCGTCTTTGCCACAAAGAAGCATCTATCTGCTCCCCCTCCACAAAGGTCAAAAGCCGAACCGCAATAGAGCCACCTTCATAATAACCTCTTCCACAAAAGTGCCCCTCACTATCCAGCACCTCCACCATATCCCCAGCCTCTATCTCTTTGGTAGAGACAAGGGCACGTGAAAAGATCCAAGGATGCTTACGCTCCACTGAGGCCTCTCGCCCCGCTTTTAGCTCTATCTGCTTCATATTGACTACTATTTCTTTTTTGCTACTTTACTCCCCTTACTCTTGCCCCTATTCTTTGCCTCCTTTGTTTTTGATGTCCCAGCGATTCGTCCCCTTTTCAAAGACTTCCGGATAGAGCGTTTATTTTTCTCCTTAGGCAGCCCCTCTAAGTCCCGATACATTTCCTCATTTAGCCACCCCTCCAAAGCTTGGTAGATTCGTAGACCAGCCACCGCATCAAGTGCTGCATAATCCAATTGAGCCTCCGTCAACTCCTCACGCTCCCAATCCGAGAGGCGCTGCCCCTTACTAATCCGCTTACCGAATAGTACCGCATAGAGTTTTGAGAGCGAAAGCACCTCAATACCAGCTGCCTTAGAAAGCAGCCTGAGATCCACCATCCGATTGAGACGCAGTTGGCGATCCTTCCAAAGTCCCTTGGCATCATCACCAATACCCACTCCCACCTTAGTGATTTTTTGATCCTCAAGTAGTTTCTTCACTGGTGCCAATTGCTCTTGAGAGAGTACCGGCTCCAATCGAATCAATAGTGCTCGGTCGGCAGTCGCCAATTGTAGAAGTGATACCTTATGGCTACAACCACGCTTAAAGGCCGGTTTCGTCTCCGTATCCAGCCCCAGCACACTTACCCCATCACCCAGTGCCGAACACTGAGCCACAAACTCCTGAACAGAAGTTCTATGCGAAAGCACCACTAGTGGCACCTCAAGCACCTCTGCTTCTAGCTCTCTCAGCTCCTCATTGCTGATCTTACTCCTAGTTATCTCCTCCATCTTCTTCTTGAAGTTCAAAGAGAGGGTCGTGGTATAAGCGATGCAATTGCCTCAGCACCGTCAGCAATAGCTCACCCCAACGTTCCTCCATCGTGTAGCGACACTCCGCCACCGCCTGATACATTGCTCGTTCATTACCCCCACGCATTACCCATACAAAGTCGCCCAGCACCTGGTAAATATCGGCCAAAAGCTCTGCAGTACTCACACCGATAGGCGTCTCTGAATACTTCATCGCCTCCTCCTCAGCGTCAAGAAAGTAGTCATAGCTCCCTAAGATGCGAACCAACCGCTGCCGAACCAGGTCATACTCCTCCTCCGTCACCAACCGACCAGCTTCCTCCCCAAAAGCCTCCATAGGCCAAGTGGGTAGCCGTAACCCCTCAGCATAGATATCGGCCAGTACCTGCCGACACTCCACCAAGCTCTCCCTCGTCCATAGCGGTGTCGTCACTGGTTCCACCAAAGCACAATAGCGTGCGGCGGCGGCCACAAAGTCCAGCACCCCACTATTCCCCAATACACCTGTACCCCCGTCACTGCTCTTAGCTCTCATGCTTATCGCTTCTATCACTCATTAAATGTGTACTTCATACAAAGGTAGACATTTTTGAGCAAATACCACTCCTATTCTCCAATGCTCGTCATGAAGCGAGCCACCAAAGATTATCTACCCCTTTTTTGGTAACTTTGTGACTGAGGGAGAATGAGCATTGGGATACTAATATATATATGTGTGGAGAAAACTCTATGAGACGAATCAATATAGCCCTAGATGGGCACTCCTCTTGTGGCAAAAGCACCATTGCCAAGCGACTAGCTAGCCAACTCGACTATACTTACGTGGATACAGGGGCGATGTATCGCGGGGTGACCCTCTGGTCGCTCCGAGAGGGCCTTTGGTCCGATGGCCAACCTTGCGAGGAGGCCATCAGCCAGCGAGTGGCACAGGAGGTCACCCTCGCATTCGAAACAAAAGCAGATGGCCAGCACCTCCTCCTCAATGGAGAGGATGTAGAGCGAGAGATTCGGGGCATGGAGGTCTCCAACCACGTGAGCCCCATCAGCACCATCGCAGCGGTACGAAAATACCTAGTAGCCATACAGCAATCATGGGTTTCAGCAGGTGGTGTGGTGATGGATGGCCGAGATATCGGCACTGTAGTCATGCCCCATGCCGAGCTCAAGTTTTTCGTCACCGCCACACCAGAAGTACGAGCTGCCCGACGTGTGGCAGAGCTACGTAGCCGTGGCGACGAGGTGGGCTACGAGGAGGTGCTACAGAATGTAGAGGCACGCGATCGGATCGATAGCACCCGAGCCATCGACCCCCTTCGCCGTGCCGATGATGCCATCCTGCTAGACAATAGTGCACTATCCCTCGAGGAGCAACAGCAATTAGTATGGGAGGTGGCGATGCGCGTCATTCGGGGCAACTCCTCGGGCGAGCTATCAGTAGAGATCGATGAGGGGTCGGGCTTTTGCTTCGGAGTGATCCACGCCATCAGCAAGGCCGAGGCCGAGCTAAAGCTTCAGCGCCCCCTCTACTCCCTCGGCGATATCGTACACAACAGCGAAGAGGTTGCACGCCTCTCCCGAGAGGGGCTCCATGCAGTCGGCTACGACCAGCTACCATCGCTCAAGGGAGAGCGAGTACTCTTCAGAGCTCATGGCGAAGCCCCCAAGATCTACGAGGAGGCCCGAAAGCAGGGCATCGAGGTGATAGATGCTACCTGCCCTGTGGTACTCACCCTCCAAAAGCGGATCCGAACCAAGTACCTAGAGGGATTAGAAGAGGGACAGCAAATCGTGATCTTCGGAAAGCGAGGGCATGCCGAGGTGAATGGACTGGTGGGCCAAACCGATGGCACCGCCATCGTGGTACAATCGGTAGAAGAGGCACGTGAATTGATTGATCCTAATCGCGCTGTAGCACTATTTAGTCAGACCACTATGGATCAGAACCAGTTTGAGGCACTTCACACCGCCCTGCGTGAATGGGTTCACGAAGGGGTGAAGGTGGAGTGGTACGATACCATCTGCCGACAGGTCTCCAATCGGGTCCCCGAAATCACCCAGTTTGCCAAGGAAAAGGATTGGGTCTACTTCATCGCCGGAGCTCACAGCAGTAATGGCAAGGTGCTCTACCAAACCGCCCTACGTGCCAATCTTAATACCCACTTCATCACCTCCCCCGACGAGATCACCACTCCCCTCCCCTCCTGGGTACACACGGTGGGTATCTGCGGAGCTACCTCTACCCCAAGGTGGCAGATGGAGGCGGTAAAACAAAAAATAGAGGAGCAAGCTTACACATCCCAACCTCACGACAAATAACAGATTTTTACCCCCCTGCATCTAGGCAAAAGTGGAGATGCAACTAAGCATTTGCTGAGTTGCAACTAAGCAATTGACGAGTTGCAACTAACCGATTGCTTAGTTGCAACTAAGAAAACGCCAGTGTATAGTACTAAGAATCAATCCATTACAAAAGGCGATTTTATCGGGCAAAAAAGTCGAGAATCTAGTTGTCGGTAGTTGCCAAAGAAGAGTAATCAACAGCCTCTGTCTGAGACTGATGATAAAGCTATTTTTCACCTCAGCTGGAGAAAAATTACTAGCATTATGACGTATACAGGCAGTAGGGGGAATTCTAATTTTTCAGCTATGATAACTGTCTCGAAATATTGAGGTAGCCGCGATAATTTTTGGTAGATTTGCGGAAAGGTGTGGGGTTAGTTGGGGGAGTAGAATAGATAATCAATTAAGGCATGACGAGTAATCATCAATGGGTTCGATGGATCTTGGCGCTAGTGGGGTGCCTAGCACTGCTCTTGCTAGTGGAGAGTTGCTCCAAGCAGTCGCCGATTCCCATGAGTGTGAGGAGGCTCTACCTTGTGATACTGGAAGAAAAGGATGAGGCTGGTAGATACCGTACGCTCATCAAGGAGGAGGGGTCGATGACGACAAAACCTTTCATTGCTATCAAGGAGATTGAAGGTTTTGACCGCCATTATCAGGAGGGACAGCGATATCAGATCATCGTAAAAGAGTTGACCTCAAGAGGAGAGATAAGGTTTATATGGACAGGAAAAAATTGGCCGGAATAGGTGGAATAGCGATATGAGTGACGAAAGCTCTATAGTGAGGGAAGCCCCGACGCAGGCGTGGTGGCACCCCAATAGGCTCTTCATCGGTAGCAAAGCAATATGGGCTATAATGTTGGTACTGATGTCGATTAGCCTATGGATTGTTTTTTCTTCGACCAGCACCAAGGCGTTTGGCTCTTGGGCGAGTGGAGGTGGCTTCTTTAATATGTTTGGAAAGCACATACTTTCAATGGGATTAGCCATTGGGCTCTGTGTGGCGGTATCACATATTCCACTACGTTTCTTTAGGAAGTATGCGAGGCTCTTTTTATTTTTCAGTTTTATCCTACTCCTCTACGTGCTTTTTAGGGGTCAGGATCTCAATGATGCAAAGCGACAAATCTCACTCGCGGGTATCTCCTTTCAGCCTTCAGAGCTAGCGAGGCTCGCCTTGATCAACTTTGTGGCAACGCAACTGAGGTTCAAAGATGGGCGACACGCTTCGGCACGTAACTTCTGGGTGATATTCATCACCACCGGTTTATTTTGTCTGCCTATCTTCCTAGAGAATATATCGACAGCTCTGATCCTTGCCTCGGTGGTCTTTTGTATCTCTTACATGGGAGGTGCCAATCGGAAGATGATGAGGCGATTGCTTTTGGGGGGCTTAGGGGCTTTGGCATTGGTGATTATGCTACTAGTTTTGGTGCCAAGTATTCGAGAGGGCGGAGTAACTCGCTTGGGCACAGGCTATGCTCGAATTGAGCGATTCATAACGCAAGTGGGAGCACCTATCAATTCGGATACCTACAGCGATATTGATGGAAAGGATCTGCAGATTGTTTCATCACAAAGAGCGATTGCCAATAGCCACCTGTTGGGTGTAGGCTTTGGTAAAAGTGAGATGCGCAACCTCCTTCCCGAGCCATATTCGGACTTTGTATTTAGCATCTTGGTGGAGGAAGGGGGAATTGCCGCAGCTATTTTGGTGGTACTGACCTACTTGGCTCTATTCTTTATTATCGGAGGGATCGGAAGGCGTACCAATAGTGTCTACCAAACCCTCTTGGTACAGGGGATAGGGTTGATTATCACACTACAAGCCTTCCTGCATATGCTCATCTGTGTCAATCTATTCCCGATCACTGGGCAAAACCTCCCATTTATCAGTCGAGGTGGCTCTAGCTATCTAGTGACGGGGATTTACTTCGGCATCCTTTTGGCGGTAAGCCACGATAATAAACGGAAGGAGGAGGAGCGGATTGCCAAAGCAGGGGGTCTCAACCAAATAGTTGCTACAGAGGCTATCCCAGAGATGCCTCCAATAGAGAGTGAACCAGTAGAAAATGTGGAGCCATGAGTACAAAACTAACCAATGTAATCATCAGCGGTGGTGGCACAGGGGGGCATATATTCCCCGCCATCTCTATTGCCAATGAGATAAAACGTCGATACCCAGAGTGTGAGGTGACCTTTGTGGGCGCCAAGGGACGTATGGAGGAGGAAAAGGTACCTGCAGCAGGGTATGATATCATCTTGCTACCGGTAGAGGGATTGAGCCGAGGCAAGAATCCCATTAAGCTATTCATCACCCTTTGGAAACTACTTAAGAGCCGACAACAAATCCGTAAGGAGCTAAAAAGGATCCGGCCACAAATCGTGATCGGTGTGGGAGGGTATGCCAGTGCCCCTACCCTTTTGGAGGCAAATGGGCTAAAAATACCGACTTTGGTGCAGGAGCAAAATTCATTTGCAGGCAAAACAAATAAATTAGTCGGCAAAAAGGCGGAGACAATTTGTGTGGCATACAAGGATATGGCTCGCTTTTTTCCGAAGGGAAAAAACCTCATACTTACGGGAAATCCAATCCGTAAGCAATTGGCTGATATACAACCACACGCTATAGAGGCGTATCAGCACTTCAAGCTGGACCCTAAAAAAAGAACGCTCTTAGTGATTGGGGGAAGCCTTGGAGCACGGACAATCAATGAGAGTATGGCAGCTGCCGTGAAGCTTTTTGCGAGTGAGCGGGAGACCATGCAACTCCTATGGCAGTGCGGAAAGGGCTACATAAAAGAGGGGCAAGAGCATCTCAAAAGCCAAGGGTTGGAAGATAAAAACATTGTACTCACTGACTTTATCAACCGTATGGACTATGCCTACTCGGTGGCCGATCTGGTGATCTCTAGGGCGGGAGCTAGCTCTATCTCGGAGCTATGTATGCTGGGGAAGCCTTCGATCTTGGTACCTAGCCCTAATGTGGCGGAGGATCACCAAACTAAAAATGCGCAAGCTCTGGTAGCGGATAACGCTGCGGTGATGGTGGCGGATGCCAACGCACGAGAGGCTTTGGTGCCGAAAGCTCTGGAGCTACTTGGGGCGGAGAAACAGCTGGAGGTGCTGGGCTCCAATGCCCTGAAGCTAGCCTGTCCAAAGGCGGATGAGACGATCGTGGATGAGGTGGTGAAAATTGTGGAGAAGTGGGAAGCGAAGAAAGCCACAAAGAAGTAGATATGAAAGGGAAGAGTTATTTTTTCATCGGTATTGGGGGCATCGGCATGAGTGCCATTGCACGCTATTTCCTTGCCGAAGGGGCTCATGTGGGAGGATATGATAGGATCCGCTCAAAGGTTTCCACGGCTTTGGAGGAGGCAGGAGCAGAGATTATCTATGAAGATCGTCCGGAGCTGATTCCCACCAAATACCAAGCACCTAGGGAGGTGCAGGTAGTCTACACGCCTGCAATACACGAGGATAATCATATCCGCCAATACTACGCACAGCATGGCTACGAGCAGGTGAAGCGTTCGGTAGTGCTGGGGCAGATCACCCGAAGGCAAAATGCACTCTGTGTGGCGGGCACGCATGGTAAGACTACTACTAGTACACTTTTGGCTCATCTCCTTGAGCAATCGCACATTGGTGCCAATGCATTTCTCGGTGGAGTTTCCCAAAATAGTGGAAGCAACCTTTACTTAAACCCCAATAGCCCTTATGTGGTTATCGAAGCGGATGAGTATGATCGCTCGTTTCATCAACTAACCCCAACGCACGCGATTATCACCTCTACAGAGCCAGACCACCTCGATATTTATGGAACACCTGAGGCATACCGAGAGGCTTTTCAGATCTTTGCAGATAAGATTAACGATGGGGGAGTGTTGCTCCTCAATGAGAAGGCACATTTAGATAAATGCCCTGAGGGGGTGAAGCTATTGCGCTATGGGAGCTCCTCACAATCCGACTACTGGTATAGCAATGTGATCTACCGCGATGCAGAGCTTTATTTCGACTGGCACTACCCTGGTGGGTGCTACCAACAGCTCCAAATCGGCACTCCGGTGGAAATCAATGTGCTGAATGCTACGGCGGCACTGGCACTAGCTCAGCACCTAGGAGCAACTGAGGAGGAATTGAGGGAGGGGTTGAAGAGTTTCTTGGGAAGCCGTCGCCGCTTTGAACGATGGCTCAATGAGCCCCAACACCCGGTGATGATTGATGATTATGCCCATCACCCCGATGAAATCAAGGCATCGCTCACCTCTATTCGGAAGCTTTACCCAGACAAAGAGATCGCAGTGGTTTTTCAGCCCCACCTTTTTAGTCGTACTGCTGACTTTATGAAGGAGTTTGCCGAAGCACTTTCGGTGGTGGATAATGTGATATTAATTCCTATCTACCCGGCCCGTGAAGAGCCTATCCCAGGGGTGACATCAGATGCATTGGCAAAGTTAGTTACCTCTCCGCTAAAGGCCTCTGTGACGAAGGAGGGGCTGATCCCTGAGCTACGTAAGCACCACTTTGATGTGCTAGTAATGATGGGGGCAGGAGATATTGAGTATCTGCTCCCCGAGGTACGTGACTATCTCAAGAGTGTAGTGATATGACGAGAAAGAAAGCCTCAACCCTATTGATTTGGCTGATAGCACTCACCCTATTAGGGGTTATGGGCTACTCTTACTTTGCCTTCCGAGGGCAGTCGCGCTACATTGTGCAGCCCAATCGTACTCGCATAGTGATCCATGGGAGTGAGGCAGGTTTTTTAGATAAGGATGATGTGTCGCGCATACTTCCCATCGATATTACCGACACCACGACGGTCTCTGTGGATTTGGCAGGGATAGAAGGCCGAGTACGCCAAGAAATACCCTATGCCAAGAAGGTTAATGCTTATATTTCGCCCGCTGCGCATCAGATGACGGTACAGGTGGAGAGTCGCAAACCAGTCTTGCGCTTTTTCTCTGACCAAGGCTCCTTTCACCTTGATGATGAGGGGAACCCAATGCGTACGAAGGTGGGCGTCTCGGTGTACCTTCCCATTGTAAGAGCTCACCAGGTCGACTCTATCACGCTCAAGCAGACGCTTCTACCACTCAGTCAGTTTATGCAGACACACGAGGATTGGGCCTCTTTTTTCAGTGTGATTGAACTGAAGGAGGGCAATCGCCTGCACTTCTATCCACGAGTTGGTGACTATATATTTGAGGTGTTGGGAACGACTAATCTGGAGGAGGACCTGGAGAAGATACATACCTTTTACAATAAGATTGTGCCACAAGTGGGAGCAAATCGCTATCAACTAGTCAAACTCTCTTATTCTGGGCAGATTGTGTGTAAGCGTCGCCCATAACCGACCTCCAAAAAGAGACGAAAAAGCTTTAATCATTAACACCACTCAATAATTTTGGGTAAGTTTGTGCAAAGAGTTGTATCACCCAATAGGACAACCTATTGAGGGGAACATATTAGACATTATAATATTCTATATATAGATGAGTACTAGAGAGCTAAGTGAGCAGGAGGTATTAAGACGTCAGAGTCTGGAGAAGTTGAGGGAAATGGGAATTAACCCCTATCCAGCAGAGGAATTCAAAGTGACTGCATATGCCGATGAGGTATTGGCATCATTTGATGATGAAGCTCCTCGGAGAGAGGTGAGTATGGCAGGACGTATTATGATGCGTCGTATCATGGGTAAAGCTTCATTCTGTGAGCTACAAGACTCCACTGGGCGTATCCAGCTCTATGTAACTCGTGACGATATTGCACCTGGTGAGGATAAAGAGCTCTATAATACGGTATTTAAGAAGCTCCTAGATATCGGTGACTTCATTGGCATTAAGGGATATGTATTCCGTACCAAGATGGGTGAGGTATCTATCCACGTACAGGAGCTGAAGCTCCTATCCAAGAGCTTACGCCCTCTTCCTGTGGTAAAAGTGAAGGATGGCGTCACTTATGATGCCTTTGGTGACCCTGAGCAGAGGTACCGTATGAGGTATGTAGACCTAGTGGTGAACCCTCAAGTGAAGGAGGTATTTATCAAGCGCAGTAAGACGTTCAAGGCGATGCGTGAATTCCTAGATGCACGTGGCTATCTGGAGGTAGAGACTCCTATCCTACAAAGCATCCCAGGTGGTGCTGCAGCTCGTCCTTTTGTCACTCACCACAATGCTCTGGATATACCACTTTACCTGCGTATTGCTAATGAGCTTTACCTAAAGCGACTGATTGTGGGTGGATTCAATGGGGTGTATGAGTTTAGCAAAAACTTCCGCAATGAGGGAATGGACCGTACCCACAATCCAGAATTTACAGCGATGGAGGTCTATGTACCCTACACCGACTACAACTGGATGATGGAGATGACGGAGCAGATGCTAGAGTACATCGCTATCCAGGTGAATGGGACGACCAAGACCAAGGTAGGTGACCGCGAGATTGACTTTAAGGCGCCCTACCCTCGTGTGACGATGCGTGATGCCATTCTAAAGTACACAGGCTTTGACATCAAGGGGAAGAGCGAGGAGGAGCTCCGTGAAGCATGTAAGGCTCAGGGAATAGCTGTGGATAAAACCATGGGCAAGGGAAAGCTGATTGATGAGCTATTTGGTGAGAAGTGTGAGGGTAATTATATTCAACCCACCTATATTACCGACTATCCTGTGGAGATGTCGCCTCTTACGAAGATGCACCGCACAGAACCAGAAATTACGGAGCGTTTTGAATTAATGGTCAATGGTAAGGAGCTTCTCAATGCCTATTCGGAGCTGAATGATCCTATTGACCAATTGGAGCGTTTCCAACATCAGATGGAGCTTTCGGAGAAAGGAGATGATGAGGCGATGCTGATTGACCAAGACTTTGTAAGAGCTCTGGAGTATGGTATGCCACCAACGAGCGGTATGGGAATCGGAATGGATCGCTTTGTGATGCTATTGACGGGACAAGAAAGCATACAAGAGGTGCTTCTATTCCCTCAAATGAAACCCGAGGTAAAGGCGAAGAGTGAAACAACAGAAAAAGACGATGAGTAACTGGCAACCGGGTAAAATAGGGATCATCGGTAGCGGTAGCTGGGGCACTGCTCTTGCCAAGATTGTCTTGGAGCATGAGGAGCGTATCAATTGGTACTTCCGCTTCGGAGAGACGGTGCGGCAGTTTAAGCACTCGCAGCACAACCCCACCTACCTTACTAGTCAGATTTTTGATACAGATAGGATTGATTTCTTTACGGATATTCCTAAGATCGTAGCTAAGTCGGACACTCTTATATTAGTGACCCCATCCCCTTACATCAAGGGAACACTTGATAAAGCAAAGCCTGGCTCGCTTCAGAAAAAAACCATTCTCAACGCAGTTAAGGGTATTATACCTGACAACTATGTGGTGATTTCGGACTACTTGAGCGACCAACTACAGATACCAGAGGAGCAAATAGCAGTGATCAGTGGTCCAACTCACGCAGAGGAGGTGGCACTTGAGCGATTGAGCTACCTCACATTGGCTTGTAGTAATGGGAAGAGGGCAGAGCAGATGAGTCAGATATTTAATTCTGATTACACGTTTTGTAATGTCAGTACGGACGTACGTGGAATAGAGCTGGGGAGTGTACTAAAGAACATCTACGCTATAGCTGCTGGGGTATGCCAAAGCCTTCGCATGGGAGATAACTTCCAAGCGGTACTGCTCTCCAACGCGATAAAGGAGATGGACTACTTCCTTTCGGAAGTGACTGATGCGGAGCGAAATATAAATGACTCTGTATACCTTGGTGACCTATTGGTAACTGGCTACTCTCGCTACAGTCGCAACCGCACTCTCGGCACTCTGATAGGAAAAGGGTACTCGGTGATGCAGGCACAAGATGAAATGGAGCTGACACCAGAGGGATATTATGGGGCGAAGTGCATCCACGTACTCCTGAAAAAGCACCGAATTGAGTTGCCTATAGCACAAGCTGTCTATGACCTCCTCTACAAGAAGGAGAATGCACGGGAAACCTTTGAAAAACTGAGCTTAAAACTTAAGTAAATAAAGATAAGATGAAAGTAACTATAAATAATGCTCTTAGAGATAATAAGGTGAAGAGCCTTTATGAAGCACTCTTGCCAAAAGCTAAAGAGAGTCACCAACTCCTACACTCCGAAGAGGGCAAGGGAAATGACTTCCTAGGCTGGAGAGAGCTTCCATTTGAGATCTCTGATGAGATGATAGCAGATATCCAAAAGACTGCTGATAGGCTACGGGAAGATTGTGAGTACGTTATCTCAATCGGCATTGGTGGTTCCTACCTAGGTATCAAAGCGGTGGTTGAGGCTCTTTCGGACTCGTTTGCCCATCTAAAACCAGCTACGGGTGCCCACTTGCTATTTGCAGGTCACCACATCTCTGAGGATTATCTTTCAGAGCTTCTGGATCTAGTGAAGGGGCATAAGTTTGGGCTTATCAACATCTCAAAGAGTGGTACTACAACTGAGCCAGCTATTGCCTTCCGTCTTCTTAAGCAACTGCTAGAGGAGCAGGAGGGAGAAGACTTTGCTCGCCAACATATCGTAGCCATTACCGACCATTCAAAGGGAGCCCTACGCACACTTGCCGATAAGAAAGGATACAAGAGCTATGTTATACCTGACAATGTGGGTGGTCGCTTTAGCGTACTGACCCCAGTAGGTCTACTACCTATAGCTACCGCAGGCTTTGATATTAAGGCCTTGGTTAATGGAGCGAAAGATATGGCTCAAAAGCTAGATATTAATAGCAGTGAGGCGACTATTGTAGAGCAACACGCTGCCACACGAATTGCCCTATATCAGAGTGGCAAGAAGATTGAGCTTTTAGTCAACTTTCACCCCAAGATGCACTATATTAATGAGTGGTGGAAACAATTATTCGGAGAGAGTGAAGGAAAAGACCACAAAGGAATATTCCCAGCTGCTGTGGACTTCACCACCGACCTCCACTCTATGGGGCAGTGGATCCAAGATGGGGAGCGGATCATCTTTGAGACCTTTGTGACGATAGATGAGAGCGAGCACCGTCTTGAGATACCAAGTGATCAGGAGAATCTTGATGGACTTAATTTTATTGCCGGTAAACGGATTAGTTTTGTCAACAAACAGGCTGAGAAAGGGACTATGTTGGCTCACCTAGATGGAAGCGTGCCACTAGTTAATATCACCTTACCACGGCTAGATGCATACAATATTGGGCAACTCTTTTATTACTTTGAGAAGCTGGTAGCGATTAGTGGATACCTCACTGGGGTCAATCCATTTGATCAACCAGGTGTAGAAGCCTACAAAAAGAATATGTTTGCACTGCTGAATAAGCCTGGATATGAGGAAGCCTCTAAGTCTATTCAAGGGCGCGTCAATGAACTGTAACACCTATGGATAAAAGCTACAATACACTTTCAAAGCCTCTGATCCTACCTGAATATGGGAGGCATATCCAAAATATGGTAGATTACTGCTTGACTTTGAAGGACGAAGCGGAGAGGCAGCGCTGTGCAGAGTCAATTATAGCTACGATGGATATGGTCTCAACCCGTGATAAGGAGCGGGAAGATCATACGCAAGTGTTGTGGGATCACCTATACATTATGTCGGACTTCAAACTGGATATTGACTTCCCCTATCAGGTGACCTCAAAAGAGGAGTATCACTCGCAGATAAAATGTGCGCTAGATAATGACCACCAACAAAAACCTCTCTATAGGCACTATGGTAGGATTATTGAGCGAATGATACAAGCAGTATTGGCACTGCCAGAGGGAGAAGAGCGTGACGCATTGGCAAAGGAAACCGCCTTGCAGATGAAACGTAGCTATATGCAGTGGAATAAGGACAGCGTAGCCAATGCTAAGATTTTCTCAGATCTCTATGAGCTATCGGAGGGGAAAATATATTTGGATGAGCTAACTTGTCAGCTACCCGATGCTAAGGAATTCGCGTCTCAAGCTCCACAAAAGGAGAACCGAACCTACACGATGAAAAGGAATAAAAACAACCGTAGGAAGAGGAGGTAATTACATCATCTATTAAATATTAAAGTACTATGAGTTCGTTTGTTGTAGAGGGTGGTCACCAACTCCGTGGTAATATCCATCCACAAGGAGCAAAGAATGAAGCCCTGCAAGTTATTTCGGCAGTGCTTCTCACTAAAGAGGAGGTGCAGATCAGCAATATCCCTGATATCTTGGACGTCAATAACTTGATCCAGCTCCTAATGGATATGGGGGTGCAGGTAAAGAAACTGACAGCGGACACATATTCTTTCAAGGCCGATAATATCAACCTAGACTTTGCCTACTCTAAGGCTTTCCTAGAGGCAAGTGGAAAGCTTCGAGGTAGTGTGCTTCTCATTGGACCGCTTTTAGCTAGGTTCAAGAAAGCATTGATAGGCAAACCTGGTGGCGATAAGATAGGAAGACGAAGGCTAGATACTCACTTCCAAGGATTTATAGACCTTGGTGCTCAGATGAAGTACGACGCTCAAAAGGAACTCTTTACGATAGAGGCAGAGGAGCCAATGCGGGGTACCTACATGCTACTTGAGGAGGCTTCTGTAACTGGTACCGCCAACATCATTATGGCGGCAGTTCTTACAGAAGGAACTACTACTATATATCACGCCGCCTGTGAACCATATATTCAGCAGCTTTGCCGGATGCTTGTACGGATGGGAGCAAAAATTGAAGGTATCGGGAGCAACCTACTTACCATCACTGGTGTGGAGAGCTTAGGAGGTACACAGCATAGGCTTTTGCCTGATATGATTGAGGTGGGTAGCTTTATCGGAATGGCAGCTATGACAGGGTCGGAGATTACCATTAAGGAGGCCGATGTACACGAATTAGGGATCATCCCCAATGCCTTCAGGCGATTGGGTATTACCGTTGAAGAGCGAGATAATGACCTCTATGTACCAGCACACGACCATTATGAGATAGAGAGCTTTATGGATGGCTCTATCATGACCATTGCCGATGCTCCTTGGCCAGGGCTAACGCCAGACCTTTTGAGTGTACTACTTGTTACCGCCACACAGGCAAGAGGTAGTGTATTGATCCACCAGAAGATGTTTGAGAGCCGCCTATTCTTTGTAGATAAGTTGATTGATATGGGAGCTCAAATTATACTTTGCGACCCCCACAGAGCTACAGTGATAGGGCTTGACCGTAAGTTTAAGCTCAGGGGCGGCACCATGGTTTCACCAGATATCCGTGCTGGTATTGCACTACTCATCGCAGCGATGTCGGCCGATGGAACTAGTAGAATCAATAATATTGACCAAATCGATAGGGGCTATCAATTTATTGATAAACGACTCAATCAATTAGGAGCAACCATCACCCGCGTATAAATATATATATAAGGAGTATGCTCAACCCCTACCCTACAATAGAAGGTAATGATCTAACCCTTTACGGAAAGGTACGTAGGACGCACGGATACCAAGGGGAGCTTTTGGTGGCACTCTCTTCTCCAACATACGAGGATATACTGCCTGAGTTTCTATTTCCCGTGATTGATGAGATACCTATCCCCTATCGTGTGGAGCAGGTGAGGGGAAGTGCAGAGCAATTAATTATTAAGCTCCAAGAGCTACACAACCTATGCGAGGCGGAGCCCTTCGTAGGCTGTGACCTTATGATCCTTAAGGAAGAACTACCAATGGGCGAAGCGCCTGATATTTCAAAACTCATTGGTTACAGCCTACTACATGATAATGGAGAGGTGATAGGAGAAATAGTAGCAATAGATAGTACCACAACCAATATCTTGCTCCTTGTAGAGCTTGCAAAAAACAATAAGCAAGTACCTATACCACTTACCCCTGAGTGGCTAATAGAACTTGATGAGGAAAGTAGAAAACTAACTCTCAACTTCCCTATGGAACTACTTGAGCTTTAACCCATCTTTACCCACTTCATTCTTAATAAAAACAGTGAGAAGGGGGTCAAAAAGATGTTATTTTGCAAGGTTTGGCACATTCTCAAGGTTATTTGAAAGGTATTGGGTACCTTTATCATCGAATATAAAATCATTATCGTTTATTCACACTTTAAGAAACACTGTGACAATGAAAAAGCACAATTTTTATGCTGGTCCCTCAATCCTAAATGAGGGAGTAATCAAAGAGGCTGGCAAGGCAGTTGAAAACTTTGCAGGTACTGGCCTTTCAATCCTAGAAGTATCTCACAGAGGTAAGGAGTTCGTAGCCGTAATGGACGAGACCGTAGCCCTCTTCAAGGAGCTTCTAGACGTTCCTGAGACACACGAGGTTGTTTTCGTTGGAGGTGGTGCTAGCCTACAATTCTACATGAGTGCACTCAACTTCCTTAATAAGAAAGCTGCCTATCTAGATACAGGCACATGGTCAAGCAAGGCCATCAAGGAGGCTAAGCGCGTAGGTGAGGTAGTAGTAGTAGCAAGCTCTAAGGACGACAACTACACTCATATCCCTGAGTACACCGTGCCAGGTGATGTAGACTACTTCCACTACACTTCCAATAACACCATATATGGTACAGAAATCAAGAAGGATCCAGAGGTTAATGTTCCTCTTATCTGCGATATGTCTTCTGATATCTTTAGCCGTCCAGTAGACGTATCTAAGTACGACCTTATCTATGGTGGTGCGCAGAAGAACCTTGCCCCTGCAGGTGTTACTTTCGCAGTAGTAAAGAAGGATGCTGTTGGTAAGGTAGATCGCGACCTTCCTACTATGCTCAACTACCAGACTCATATTGACAAGGGTAGCATGTTCAATACTCCTCCAGTATTCCCAATCTATGTAGCTCTTCAAACCCTTAAATGGTACAAGAGCCTAGGTGGTATCCCTGCAATGCAGAAGAGAAATGAGGAGAAGGCTGCTCTTCTTTATGATGCTATTGATAGCTCTAAGATCTTCCGTGGTACTGCTCGTGAGCAGGATCGTTCACTTATGAACATCTGCTTTGTGATGAAGGATGAGTACAAGGAGCTTGAGAAGGACTTCCTAGACCTAGCTACTTCTCGTGGTATGATGGGTATCAAGGGTCACCGCTCCGTTGGTGGTTTCCGTGCCTCTACATACAACGCACTTCCTATCGAGAGCGTAAAGGCTCTGATAGATGTGATGAAGGAGTTTGAGAAGAAGATCTGATCACAGTCAATCATTAATGCCGCATCTATGGAGCAGTGGTCATGACCACTGCTCCGTGGACGCGGTTTATATCAAAATACCAAATACACTAAATAACGAATATAGAAAATATGGCAAAAGTATTAATCGCTACTGAAAAACCATTTGCACCTGTAGCTGTAGAGAAGATTAGAGGCATCATTGAGAATAACGGTCTTGAACTTGTACTGCTAGAGAAGTACACAGATAAAAGCCAACTACTAGACGCTGTAAAGGACGTTGACGCTATGATCGTACGTAGCGACAAGGTAGATGCAGAAGTAATTGAGGCTGCTAAGAACCTTAAGATCGTAGTGCGTGCTGGTGCAGGATACGACAACGTAGACTGTGATGCAGCTACAAAGCACAATGTAGTAGTGATGAACACCCCTGGACAAAACGCCAACGCTGTAGCGGAGCTCGTATTTGGCATGCTACTCTATCATGTGCGTAAGAACTTCACTGGAGCGTCCGGTAGCGAGCTTATGGGTAAGCGCCTAGGTGTGATGAGCTATGGTAATATCGGTGAAAATGCTGCTCGTATCGCTCAGGGCTTCGGTATGCACGTATATGCATACAGCCGTTCAACCCCAGCAGACTATTTCTTTAAGGATGGCTATGAGTTCTTCGTAAATCGCAAGGCAATGTTTGAGGTTTGCGACATCATGGTACTTGCTATGCCATCTGCAGCTAACACCAAGGGCATGATCAATTATGAGCTAATGAGCGCTATGCCAAAGGGGGCTATCCTAGTAAATATTGCTCGTAAAGACCTTATCAATGAGGCTGACCTCATGAAGGTACTAGCAGAGCGTCCAGACCTTAGCTACCTCACCGACGTGAAGCCAGATGCAGAGGCTGAGATCATAGAGAAGTTTGGTAAGCAGTACTTCTCAACTGCCAAGAAGATGGGTGCACAAACCGCAGAGGCTAATATCAATGCCGGTATGGCTGCTGCTTCTCAAATCGCTAGCTATCTTCTTACTGGCAACGAAAAGTTCAGAGTAAATAAGTAAATCATAGTAGTAAGGTAAGCAGATGGAGTGATGGCTAAAAAAGTCGCACTCCATCTACCTACCCCCCACTCCTCAATACAAATAAGAAAGATATGATCGTTAAACCATTTAGAGGCATTCGCCCTCCAAAAAACCTAGTAGAAAAGGTTAATTCTCGCCCTTATGATG
This sequence comes from Porphyromonas somerae DSM 23386, assembly GCF_000372405.1. Classification (GTDB taxonomy): domain Bacteria; phylum Bacteroidota; class Bacteroidia; order Bacteroidales; family Porphyromonadaceae; genus Porphyromonas_A; species Porphyromonas_A somerae. Next base: position 21,275 of record NZ_AQVC01000013.1, read on the forward strand.
TACTGAATTCCGACGAAGCTCGCAAGGAGGCAGAGGGCAATGAGATGTCGCTTTACCACATAATCCGCCCTGAGATCAACTTCCCTGTGGGAAAGGACGAGCACGATGAGGATGTGTATGAGATGGCTGCAAAGCAATTTGCACTATTCCAAGAGAAAGGGTGGCTCGTAAAAGACGAAAAGCCATGCTACTACATCTATGCACAGACTATGGATGGTAGGACACAGTATGGTATCGTACTTGGTGCTTACGTAGATGACTATATGCAAGGCAGGATCAAGAAACACGAACTTACTCGTAAGGATAAAGAGGAAGATCGTATGAAGCACGTGCGCGTCAACAATGCCAACGTAGAGCCTGTATTCTTTGCATTTGAGGATAATACCACCCTACAGGGCATCATTGACAAGTACAAAAAAACTACTCCAGAGTACGACTTTGTTGCTGATATAGATGGATTTGGACACACCTTCTGGGTGATTAGTGACGATAAGGACATTGAGACCATCACCAAGGCTTTCAAGGAGATCCCTTACATGTACATCGCTGATGGACACCACAGATCTGCAGCTGCCGCACTTGTTGGTGATGAAAAGCGTAAGCAAAACCCCAACCACACTGGCAATGAGGAGTACAACTACTTTATGGCTGTTTGCTTCCCAGCAAGCCACCTACACATCATAGACTACAATCGTGTGGTAAAGGATCTGAACGGAATGACTCCCGCTCAATTCCTAGAGAAGCTAAAGGATAAGTTTGTGGTTGAAGATAAGGGAACTAATATCTATCACCCCAATAAACTACACAACTTCTCACTTTACCTCGGTGGTCACTGGTATTCACTAACCGCTAAGGAAGGCACTTATGATGATAATGATCCAATTGGTGTCCTCGACGTAACCATTTCAAGTGATTACATCCTTCGCGACCTTCTAGATATTCAGGATCTTCGTACCAGCAACAGAGTTGACTTTGTAGGCGGTATCCGCGGACTAGAGGAGCTCAAGCGCCGTGTAGATAGTGGAGAGATGATCGCTGCCCTAGCACTCTATCCAGTGACTATGGATCAGCTTATCAATATTGCCGATACTGGTAATATCATGCCTCCAAAGACCACTTGGTTCGAGCCAAAACTTCGCTCCGGACTAGTTATCCACTCATTAGAGGAGGAGTAAGCAGCAGCTATGCTACGATTAGCAGGAATTTATTATATCTAAATACCAAACAAAGAGAAAGTGACACACTCCCCACCGCGGGGACTGTGCTCACTTTCTATATTTATTACTATTTCGCAATATTATTATGTCATCAAAAAAGAGAGTAGAGAGCGACCTACTAGGCGAGGTGGAGCTAGATAATAGCCACCTATATGGTGTACAAACGGCACGTGCCATTGACAACTTTAAGTTTTCGCCATTCAAAATCAACGATTATCCACACTTCGTTGAGGGACTAGCTCTTACCAAGAAAGGGGCAGCGATGGCCAATCATAAGCTGGGCCTACTCACCGATAAGCAAACTAAAGCTATTGAGCAAGCTTGTGACGAAATCCTGGCTGGCAAGCATCACGAGCACTTTGTGGTAGATATGTTTCAGGGAGGTGCAGGTACTTCCACCAATATGAATGCCAATGAAGTCATCACCAACCGTGCCCTAGAGATTATGGGCTACGAGAGAGGCGACTACAAACACCTCAGCCCTAACGACCACACCAATCTATCACAGTCTACGAATGACGCTTACCCAACAGCCATCCACCTAGGTCTTTATACCACCTATGTTGAGATGATTCCTCACATTGAAGATCTGATCAAGAGCTTCAAGGCCAAAGGAAAAGAGTTTAAGAAGATCATCAAGATGGGGCGTACTCAGCTACAAGATGCAGTGCCTATGACCTTGGGTCAGACCTTCAACGCGTTTGCTTCCATTCTTGAGGAAGAGCTACCCAACCTTAAGCATGCTTGCGACCAACTATTGGTAAACAACATGGGGTCCACTGCTATCGGTACAGGTATCTGCTCAGTGCCTGGCTATCGCGAGGCGTGTGCCGAAGCATTGAGTGAGATCACTGGGTGGAAGGTGAAGATGGCAAAGGATATGGTTGCTGCCACTTCCGATACCTCACACATGATTGGCTTCTCTGGAGCCATCAAGCGAATCGCTGTAAAGCTCAGCAAGATATCCAACGACCTTCGTATCCTATCTAGTGGTCCAAGAGCAGGACTTAGCGAGATCAACCTTCCTGCACGTCAGCCAGGATCCAGCATCATGCCTGGTAAGGTCAATCCAGTGATCCCAGAGGTAGTGACTCAAGTTGCTATGAAGATCATAGGCAATGATATGTGCGTTACGATGGCTGGTGAGGCTTCACAGATGGAGCTCAATGCCATGGAGCCAATTATGGCACAGTGCTGCTTTGAGAGTGCTCGCCTATTGGTAGAGGCTTGCGATACTCTTCGCACACTCTGTATCGATGGCATCACTGCCAATAAAAACATTACCGAAGAGCAAGTACATAGTAGCATTGGTGTTGTTACGGCACTTAACCCATACATCGGCTATAAGAACTCTACTAAGATTGCCAAGGAAGCGATCAACACCGGCAAAGGCATCGTAGAGATTGTATTAGAAAAGGGCATCCTCTCCAAGGAGCAACTAGACCAAATACTAGCGCCAGAAAACCTGATCAAGCCAGTACGTCTAGATATCAAGCCTCTCAAAAACTTCGAGGACTAATCCTATATCCACATAATGGATACTGCCATAGGGGTGGTGTGTCATAGACATGCCACCCCTATTTTTTACACTTTCCACCGAAAGCCAGTAGCTAGGACTAAGCGATTAGAATCAATCAGAGACTGTTGCACGAAGACGATCTGCGGCGTTGCTTTCGGGATTCGGGCTCGGTCACGTACGTGAGTACGCTCCCAGCGCCCTAGTTGGGCCTTGGTGCCTTACGGCACCTTGCCCTCACCCTCAGGCCTTGCATCTCATCCTTCGTTCAAAGTCTCAGCGCATTTGATTCAAATGTGCGAGAATGGCACTTCGTTTGATATTCTCAATCATTGAGAATATCAAACGAAGGAGTTAGCCAATGCCAAGAGTCATTTTATAACAAGCTGATATCCAGTCGTATAAATTAGCCCCAAATTAGTTGCATCTCAGCAAATGCTTAGTTGCAACTCACCGATTGCTTAGTTGCAACTCGTCATTTGCTTAGTTGCAACTAAACTTTTCCTTTCTTATCTCTTGGACAATTAACCTCTAAAACATGAGATTGGAAGAGTTGCCCAACGATGATGGAGTAGCTCACAAGAATTAGTAGCTAACAGAGCAACGACAACATGAAATTGCCTCCATACGATAAATAGCGACTTTTGCCTATGTGCTGAAAAATGAGTAACTTTGAGGAGTTTAATGGGGGATGAGTAGCCTATTAAGACGGATGTTTGCCAAGTTATTTAGCGAGGGAATTGGCAGATATATATTAAAAACAAAGGAGAAAAAGAATGATAAGGAAACGGCGACAGGCAAGGAAGAAGGTGCTATACTTAGCACAAGAAATCTATCCCTACCTAGAGGATAGTAAGGTAGGTAAGGATTCAAAACTTATCCCTTTGGGCATCATGGGTAGAGGCAATGATATCCGTACATTTATGCCCAATTATGGAGTGATCAACGAACGTCGCCACCAACTTCATGAGGTGATCCGTCTATCGGGTGTCAATCTTACTGTCAATGACAAAGTACACCAGCTAGTGGTGAAAGTAGCGAGCCTGATGCCACAGCGTATGCAGGTCTACTTTATTGATAATGAGGATTTCTTTGGTAGAAAAGGGGTATTCACAGATGAAAAAGGCACCTACTACGAGGATAATGTAGAGCGTGCCGTATTCTTTATCCGTGGAGTGTTTGAGACCGTAAAGAAACTAAGATGGGTACCCGATGTGATCCACTGTCACGGTTGGTTCACCGGATTAGCCCCCCTTTATTTGAGGACACTACTCAAGGATGACCCAGCCCTCTCCCGTGCCAAGATCGTCTACTCTGCTTACGATACAGCTCCAGAGTATCCGTTTGATGAACAACTCACCGAGGTACTGGCGTATGACCAGATCAAGCACCCACTTCTGGATGGGCAGGCACTTAATCGGGAAGCACTTGTAGAGCTTATTCTACAATATGTGGATGGCATCATCTACTCCAAAACCAATAGTTCTGAAGAACTTATTGCTGCAATAGAGGGCTCAGGGAAGAGTGTACTTGACTTCCAAAGCGATGACCAATTGATAGAGTCGGTAGCAGACTTCTACAATAGCATTATTGGTGAAGAAGAAGAGGAAGAGAGTGAAGAATAGGGACAAAAAAGATGTTTTTCCAATAATAAAATTCGGTAGGATAGCTGTATAAAAGGCTATCAATATATAGAGCAAATATATGAATAGAACTATAAAAGGTTGGCTAAGTGTAGGAGTAGTGCTAGCAATACTCCTAGTGGGTTGTGAAAATGATCAACATGCCACTGGATTGGATTTGCTCCCTGAATATCTTAAGGGAGAGCCCATAAGCAAAGACTTTGCACTCACACTTCGCACCGTACCAGCAGGTACCGAAGCTGGGAATAATGATATCTATGTAGGTAGTGCATTGGGCTACCTAGGTCGGATGTCCAGCGAAGAGTTCGGGGGCATTGAGACAGAGTATCTAACCCAGTTTCGCATTCCTAGCGGATTTAGATTCAAAGACGAGTCAGTCATCACTGGCATTGACTCCGTAATGCTCTACATCTACTACGACGGATTTGCTGGTGATACTATCTCCAGCATGACCGTGACTGCCAACCGAGTTAAGCAGCCACTGAAGCATAATAAATACTCTATCACAGAGGTAAAGGAGTATGTAGGAGAAGAGCTCGGCTCCCTTTCCTACTGGGCAGGCAGAGGGTCACAGAGGATAAAAGATAATTCCGGAAAAGGAAACTATATGCTTTCCATTGCACTCCCCAAGGAACTAGGGGAGGAGTTCTTCACACGCTCCAAAGCTGGAGACCCCGTCTTTGCCAATCAGGCCGCTTTTGACCAGTGGTTCTCTGGCCTATACCTCCACACTACGGCGGGGCAAGGAAGTGTCATAAGAGTCACCAGTACTGAGCTAGCCTTTTGGTACTCCAAGGAGGTTGAGGTAGAGGATACCAAAACCAAGAAAAAGAAGAAAGAGATCAAGCCATTTGCACAGAGATTGATACACACCTCGGAGGTACCACAGCTATCGCGCTTTGCCAATTTCAGAGTGGATCAGCTACTTAAGGATCAAGGATTTGCTACTATCAAAGCACCAGCAGGTCTTTGGATAAAAGCCACACTACCTACTCGCGCGATTGCCAAGGAGCTAAAAGAGGCGCCAGCAGGCTACTCCCGCACACTCAATGCAGTCACATATACCCTGCAAGGGACTACCGCCTCAGCGGCTACTGCCACAAAATATGGCATTCCCGAAACCCTTCTCATGCTACCAGTAGATAGTACCAAGACGTTTTTTGAAAAGGAGTTAACTGAAAACTCACTTGGAGCTGCCTATACCTCATTTATCGGCGAGATGGTCGTAAGGGGTTCCAGCACCTATCACTTCGGCAATATTGGCTCTGCTATTATCAAGCATATCAAAGAGGAACCGAATAAAGACCTAGAGGTCTATATCCTTCCTGTAGAGCTAACGAAAGCGAGCCAAGATGCAGGAGGAGCCACCATTAGTCTTACCCACTTGGTGCCACCTTCAGCAGTTAAGTTTGCTATCACCCCACAGAATACTAAGCTCGAAGCTACTATCATACAGCGTAAAGAGGGTAAGCCCTTCTAATTGATCAGAAAGCTGGCATTTCCACACCATAAAAGTTTTGTAGCATCACTATGAGCCACACTTCATACCTCAGGGGACTAGCACAGCATTTCTTTCGGACCGAAGGCAAGCAACTCTATAAGTACCGTTTCTTCTTTCCCAACAAAAGATCCGGTCATTTCTTTCTCCACTATCTCAGGCAAGTGGCAGGAGACGAGTTGCTACTACTTCCTGAGGTAACGACACTAGGCGCTTTTTTGAGGCGGGCAGTCCATCTTCCGGAGGAGAATGTCAATAATGAGTTGCTACTCATCTACCACCTCTACACCAGTTATAAGCTAGTATACAAAGAGAGTGAATATAGCTTTGAGAACTTTTACGAAATAGGGAAGCAACTCTTGGCTGACTTCAATGATATCGACAATCATCTTGCCGATGCGTTATCGATATTTGAGAATATGGATTTACTCGATGAGCTCACGATACCAGCCAAGGATCTACTGAACCAAGATCAGATTGACGCTCTAAAAAAATATGCACCTAACTTCGAGAAAAACCTAGACAAGGGATATACGGCTTTTTGGCAGTACGTCCCTGAAATCTACACCCAGTTCAAGAAAACCCTCCAAGACGAGAGGCTGGTCTATAATGGCATGCTTATGCGTGACATTACCCAAAGACTAGAGAATGGGGAGTTAAAGCTATTCAAAGAGTCCAAGGTCAATGTATTTATCGGACTCAATGCGCTTTCACAAAGCGAGCAAAGGATACTCAAGCACTTCAAGGAAAATAGCGAGACCCTTTTTTATTGGGATTATGATAGCTACCTCGTACAGCAGAAGTTTACAGGTAAAAACAGAAAAGTAAGAGATAGCCTTTTCCCTGAGCCTACAGATGATAAGCTGGCTTATACGAGAGATAAAAACTCACGACACCAGCCACAGCTACATATTATCTCTATCCCCTCCAAACTAGGTCAAGCAAATTATATTGCTCAAAAGATTATCCCACAACTACAGACCGATGAGCTGATCAACCTACGCGACCCCAATACCGCCATTATCCTTCCAGATGAAAGCCAGCTCACCAATCTCCTTTCCAACTTACAGGATAGTGAAGTTGGGAAAGCTCCCCTCAAGCTCAATATCACTATGGGCTTTCCCATCAAGTACCTTCCGATTATCGCCAAGCTACTACACCTCCTGAATCTCCAGAGATTAGCCTATGGACGTCGGAAGAACGAGATGCCCATTTGGCGGCGGGAGGAATTAATTGATCTCTTCGGGCTGGAGCTAGATCAAGGCACTTTTGATACCACCAAGCTACTCAACCCTAAAACCTCTAAGAAGCTCTACTTCACAGAGGAGGAGCTCTCTCAGGCGATTGAAATAGAGCAGCACCAAGACCTACGCCTGCTTTTCAACCTTGACAGATCCGAGCAAGGTGACCTATTACATAATACGCTCACGCTACTCACACACCTTCAAGAGAAGTTTTACGATGATGCTACCATCAAAATGGCTCTTACCGTGGTAGAAGAGCTACTCCTGGAGATCAAAGGTTCGCTCGACAGATTTGTTACGGCCCACGAAACGGCACGAAATCAGCTCACCCTACCCCTCCTACACGACCTTATTCATACCACTATTTCTCAAGCTCGAATTCCATTCTCAGGCGAACCTCTTGAAGGGGTACAAGTGATGGGAATATTGGAGGCACGCTCCATAGACTTTGAGAATATCATCGTGATGGATGCGGGCGAAGGGCTCTTACCAGCCAAAAGCCGGAAATATGGACTCATTCCTCAGAACATACGGTATGAGAAAGGGCTCCCCACCTACAAATGGCAAGATGCTATCCGTGCTTACAACTTTTTCCACATGATTGGGCGAAGTGAGCGACTGTACGCCCTCTATGATTCTCGTAAAACGGCAAGAGCTAGCGGAGAGCCCTCTCGTTACCTTACACTTCTCACTCATATTTACGGAGTGTCAGCCAAGCGGTACAATGCCTACTTTCCACTTTCTCCCATACCTTCTAAAGAGCTACAGCCCGACCTTCAGAAGATCCAAGCATATAGAGCCCAGTTGACTAGTAAAGAGCCGCAATCCAAGTATGGGCTCTCTCCGAGTGCTCTCATCAACTACCTCACCTGCCCCCGAAAGTTTTACTACCAAAACATTCTTGGACTACGGGACCCAGACGAGCTCACCGATGTACTAGAAAAAAATGATGTCGGAACCATTACCCACAAAGCCCTTGAGATACTGTATAATGGCTTTAATGGAATCGTGGTGACCAAAGAACATCTAAAGGGGATTCTTGACAAACCCGACCTTATCATCAATGCCGTCCGAGAAGCTTACTATAAAGCCTATCAGACAGATGAAACCCAATTCAATGGTTATTTTGAGATGTACAAAGACCTCATCTTTCAAGACGTCCAAAATACCATTCAACTGGACATCAACAAAAACGCCCCTTTTACCTACTGCGGAGGGGAACAGACCATATCCACACTGTATTCTTACGGACAAAATGGAGAATGCATCCATCTACGTGGCACCATCGACCGTATTGATATCAAGCAGGGCAAAATAAGACTGGTAGATTACAAGACTGGTAGCGATAAACTAGAGTTTAACCTCGAAAGAAGTTTTGACCCCGAAAACAGCAATATTGATAGGGCTGCCATACAGCTTCTCACCTACTGCGTGATGTATCTAGAGGCTTATGGAAAGAAAGCGGTCAAGGATATCGCTCCTATGCTCATCAAAGTACGCGATGCCGATCAGGGCTGGTTTGTACACAATATTGACAAGACTAAAAATGAGACAATTGATAGCTTTAGTCTGATTGAGACAGGATTCAAAGAGCAATTGAATGAAGCCTTTCGTCGTATCGCCGAAACAGATGATGAATTTATTCCCAACAACCGAAAGAATAGCTGCAACTACTGTGCTGGTAGAGAGCTCTGCAATAAGGCAAAGCTCTTTCCAAACAGATAACTATATATTACTATGGATATTCAACTCATTGACAATAGCCCCACAGGTCAGCTCATTAGTTACCAAGACTCACTTGCTCAGCAAAAGGATCTCTTCCAGAAAGCCCTTGAAGCAAAGCGACAACACCTACCAGTGCAGCACCATCTGATTTTCAATCAACATCACCCTGTGCTCACACTTGGTAAGCATGCCGACCCGCATAATATCCTACTCTCTCCTGAGCGCCTTCACGCCCAAGGAATAGAATGCTACCAGATAGAGCGAGGAGGGGATGTCACCTACCATGGGCCTGGACAGTGGACAATTTATCCTATATTTGATCTCGAGGAGCTAGGGATAGGACTGCGTCGCTATGTTGAGTTACTTGAAGAGGTGGCCATTAATGTGGCTGCTAAGTATGGTGTAAAAGGGGAGCGGATGCATGGGGCTTCTGGTGTTTGGGTAGATCCTTCTCAACGGCCACGCAAACTATGCGCCATCGGGATCCAAGCTAGCAGGTTTGTTACCATGCACGGCATCGCCTTTAACGTTAGCACACCACCTCAAGCCTTTAATGTGATTAACCCCTGCGGATTTACGGATAGAGGGGTTACCAATCTTTCTATTGAGGCTCAGCACGAAATCTCTATGAAGCAAGCTAAGGAGGACCTTATAGAGAGCTTCCAAGAGATATTCCAGAGAAATATAGCCATCTAATTTGGTAAAGTCTCTGTAGCAAGGTGGGAACAGTCGTTTTTGCCCACTCTTTGTGATGAGTGTCATAAATTATCTTTACTTTTGTGTAGAATAGTATTAGTTAGGGGAATATGGAGAATGGTAATTGTATTGACTTATGAAGATAGCAATGACTAAAGCGGAGCTAGTAGCTCAGCTAAATGAGATAAGAGGGGAGAAACTGGTGGGCTTTGTACCTACTATGGGCGGACTACATGAGGGACATATGAGCCTCGTGGAGCGTAGTTTGCGTGAATGCGAACTAACGGTGGTGAGTCTTTTCTTGAACCCCACGCAATTTAATGACCCCAACGACCTGAAGACCTATCCGCACGATATGGCGGAGGATCTGAAACTACTGGGCGAGGTGGGTGTAGATATTGTCTTTACTCCAACTGCCGAGGATATGTATGAGGAAGGAGAGGAGGCACCTAACCTAGACCTCGGACGTGTAGGAGAGGTGATGGAGGGTGCACACCGACCTGGCCACTTCCGTGGCGTGGTATGGGTAGTGAGCAAACTCTTCCGCTTGGTTCGACCCAATAGAGCCTACTTTGGCTTGAAAGACTTTCAGCAGATTGCGGTCATCAAGAGAATGTGTGCTCTATGCCCCGACTTGGCGGATATTGAGATTATCTCTTGCCCGGTTATTCGTGAGAGTGATGGTCTAGCGATGAGTTCCCGCAACCGCCGACTCTCTGAGGAGGAGCGTGCGGCAGCCCCTAAGATCTACGAGGCGTTGCAAGAGGGAAAGCGACTGAAGGAATCTGGCAAGAGTGTGGCAGAGGTACATGCGGCTGTGGTGAAACAGATAAATGCAGACCCGCTCCTTCGGGTGGAGTACTTTAGCATCGTCAACAGCGACACTCTGGAGGAGGCTAAGGCCTGGAACGGCAATACTACTGGCTGTATCACAGTCTACTGCGGTGAAGTACGCTTGATTGACCACATCTCATTCGAAGGATAATAGAGGGTGAGCAAGTTGCAATCTGTGAGTAGGCAGAGACAAATAGTCGCTCTACTCCTTGTGGGTTTCCTCTGGTTCTCCACATCATCATTGTGGGCATCAGAGGTAGGCAGAAAGTATGAAATGAGAGCGGTGTGGCTTACCACAAACTACGGTCTTGACTGGCCTTCCCGCCCCGCCACTAGCGTATCAGGAGAGAGACAGCAGCAGGCAGAATTGGTACGGATGCTAGACCAGCTTCAAAAACTGGGCATCAATACCGTATTTCTGCAGGTGCGTAGTAGAGGGCGGGTCATTTACCCCTCAAAGATTGAGCCGATGAGTGGCGACTTTGTGCCTGTAAGTAGTAGCTACCAACTGAGCTACGATCCCCTTGACTTTGCCATCAAAGAGTGCCACAAACGAGGAATGGTGGTGCATGCGTGGGTGGCAGTGACGCCCATGGGCAATGACAAGCAGGTGAATAGCATGCCGTCGTGGAGCTTTCCCAAAAAGTACCGCAATGAGATGGCGAGGTATAAACGGGGCTGGTATCTAGACCCAGCTAAGGCAAGTACTGCTGAGTTACTCAGCAGTCTCATTCGGGAACTACTTGATCGCTACTCTCTAGCAGGCATACACCTCGACTATATTCGCTACCCCGATAGAGCAAAGCAATTTCCCGATGCCGATGAGTATCGAAAGAGTGGCGGAGGCAAGAGCCTAGACGAGTGGCGTCGGGACAATATTACGCAACTGGTGAAGGCTCTTCATAAAGCGACTAAGGAGGGACACCCTGACGTGCTACTGAGTGCATCGGTGATTGGCACTTACGACAATGTGCCAGGGCTGAAGTATAGTGGTTGGACCGCCATGAATGAGGCTTGGCAAGACCCAGTGGCTTGGTGCCGTGATAGTATTATCGACTTCGTGGTGCCGATGATGTACTCTCGTGGCGAACGCTTTTACCCTTTTGTGAAGGAGTGGCAAAAGCTACTCAATGTGCCGCTAGTAGTGGGCTTGGCACCCTATATGGTATTGGAGCGAGAGGGTAATTGGCCCAAGAATGAGGTGATGGATCAGATCAATTATCTTGATAGTCTCTCCAATATTGCTGGGGTGGCTCTTTTCAGAGCAGAGCACGCCATCTCGCATGGCATTGGTTTGTCTACACCATTGAGAGAATTTTGGGATAAAAGAGCACAGTTGCCCCTCGATAGAGGAGTATGGATGGACTGGCTCGATGGCCAGGAACTACAGATTGAGGGACGGCCTAATGGGCTACATGTGGCGTGGCATGGAAGTAGTAAGGGACAATTATTTGCGCTCTATCTTTCACACGATGGAGAGGTGCCAAATGGGGTAGAAGCCCCCTTTCTTGTTACAACTAAAGAGGAAGCAACTATCCCATGGAGTGTCTTGAAGCGGGGTCAGCTCATCGGTATCAAAGTAAGTGAGTATGATCTATCAACTCAACTAGAAGTACTTCCGCTGACTGGAGGGGTCTACTACTATAGGGAAAGGGAAGAGGAGGCCCCCGTGCAGTAGAGAGATAGGAAAGAACGAGAAAAAAGAGTATCTTTGTGAAGTAGTAAGCACGCAAATAGAGGATAAATAGGATGAGAATAGAGTTACGAGATAGGGTTTCGGATGTTACGAAAAACCTCATCATCATCAATGTGATATGCTGGCTAGCACAGTCTGCTTTACCAAGGATAGGGTATGACCTCACCTGGAATATGGGTCTGCACTATATTGGGTCTGACTCCTTTAGGATTTGGCAGCTGGTCACCTATATGTTTTTACACGCCCCAGGACTGGGTCACATATTCTTCAATATGTTTGCCCTTTGGATGTTTGGCAATACGTTGGAGCGGTTGTGGGGCAGTTGGCGATTTCTCCTCTTCTACCTCATTACAGGTATTGGTGCAGGGCTGATGCAGGAGCTGGTGTGGAGCTTTAGCTTTGCGGGATACCCACCCTACCTCCTTGAGCAGCTGCTTACGATAGGGGCCAGTGGTGCGGTATATGGCATTTTGCTCGGCTTCGGCATGATGTTTCCAAATGTGCCTCTCTTCATTATGTTTATCCCTATTCCTATCAAGGCAAAATGGCTGGTAATCGGCTACGGTGTGATGGAGCTCTTCTTGGGAGTGACAGGCTCGGCAGATGGAGTAGCTCACTTTGCCCACCTAGGGGGGATGCTCTTCGGATTTATTCTAATCAAACTTTGGGAAAAGAGAGCTAGAGCACGACAACTCGATGATGGCTGGCAAGACTTTTACTAATAGACGATTTGCACTGCTTATCCCGATACTTCTGCTCTATTGGGTAGTGATATCGTGGGGGAACGGGGCTATCAGCAGGCTAGTACTTCCTAGTGATGGGGGTACCTTTCTCAGCCAGCCGTGGAGCCTAGTGACCTACGGCTTTGTGCATACCTATTGGCGTCATATAGTAATCAATGTGGGGATGCTCTTGATGCTACTACTCTTTTCTGTGGGTTGTGGCATTAGTAACCGTACGGTACTGGGCCTATTTCTTTGCGGCATTCTCTCAGGGGGCTTGCTCTTTCTGCTCATAGGCGATGGCGTATTGGTAGGTGCTTCTGCTGGCATTGCCGCCCTTGTGCCACTAGTGCTCTATAAGTCGGTTCGCCAAAAAAGAGCGTGGCTACTCTATGCAATGTTATTTGTGCTCGTCTTTGACTTCGCAACGCAAAGAAAGCTAGGGCAGGTGACTCAAGGGGTACATCTGATGGGCTATATTGTGGGAACTCTATGGGTTATTTTCTCTGAGCGGAAGAAGCATTTAGGGGAGACACCATCTGCCGAATTACTCGTGGAAAAGACGAGGGTTTCTGGCTATCATTCACTCACGAGGGAGGAGCAGGAGCAGCTCAAGTAATATGAAGAGGATGCGTAAGGATAGGACTATTCGTCTGCTCAATACCACATTTCGTGCTATTGAGTTGATTCCAAACCTACTCTTTATTGCACTCTACATTCTGGCGGTGCTCTCTCCCTTTATTTCGCCACTTAAGACACAGATCCCAGCCTTTCTTAATCTTGCTTACCCCCTATTGTTAGCTGGACTGTTGCTTCTTTGGCTCTTTTATCTACTCCGTCGTAAGTGGCTCTACTTCGGCTGCTATACATTGCTATTCATCCTATCAATAGGCTATATATTTAGTTACTTCCCCATTCATTTTGGTAAGGGTCTAAAGAAGGAGTATGACCTCAGGGTGATGAGCTACAACGTACAGAGTTTTCTGGGCAGAGACGAAGCGGGAACACTCTTAGCACCTCAACTAATTAAAAGCTACGACCCCGACATTCTAGCTCTCCAAGAGGCAAATCTATACCCCGACCAATTCCCAACAGATGGGAAGCTGAGGAGCCTTTTCAGTAGCTACCCCTACCGACACGTTCACAAGACACAAGCCATCCTGTCAAAGTTTCCAATCAAGGCTGTAGAGGATATTGAGTATGAATCGTCACACAATGGATCGTGCGGGTACCTCATTGAATTAAAGGAGGGTTGCACTCTACTATTGGTCAATAACCATCTAGAGTCTTATAGCCTTAATAGTTCGGAAGTAGAGGAATACAAAGGTTATATTAAAGACTTTAGCATAAGGGATCTACCTCAGCAATTTATCAAGGTGAAGCGTCGATTGGGTCCTAGACTGAACCAACGGGCTAGCGTGGCAAGTAAGGTGCGAAAGGATGTGGAAAAGCTACAGAATAAGTATCAGCCTCAGGCGACAATTGTTGTAGGGGACCTCAACGATACGCCCATGAGCTATACCTACAGTCAGCTAAGGAGCCGGATGAGAGATGCCTATAGCGAAACTGGGCTAGGACTTTCTGTCTCATTCAACGAACGGCTTATGCCTTTCCGCATTGACCACCTCTTTTATGAGGGGGAAATTAAAGCGATTGGAAGTAGTATTCCAAAATATAAATTGTATAGTGATCACAATCCACTTATTGTTGACTTCAAGTGGAATTAGCAAAATATCTGTATGTCGAAACTTAAATCATTAGCCTCACGAGCGGTTACAGGAGCTGTCTATGTCGGTATCATTTTAGGTTGCATACTGACCAATCGGATCGATTTAATGGCCTGGGTATTAGCCCTTTTCGCCATGCTAGGTTCATACGAATATCAATTGATGACTGGGGCCAATCTCTATGCCCTTTTCCTAAGAATTGTTCATGGTATGGTGGCTGGTCTTCCTATCTTAGCCGCCTATACACTGGTTGACTATTCGGGGGATTGGCAAAGGACACTCCTAGTACTACTCCCTTACTTTTGCTACCTACTATTCTATCTGATTGGAGAGATCTATAGGCTTCAACGGCAGCCCTCAGTTGAGTTGGGGCACGCTTTCTTTGCCCACCTTTATACAGCTCTACCACTTGGTCTACTGGTACTAACCATGGGAAGCCGATATGGTGTGGCTGAGCGATTAGGCAGCGACTTTGCTTTCCCCGACACCTTTTGGCTACTGCCCATTATGGTAACCATTTGGCTCAATGATACTGGAGCTTATCTCATCGGCTCGCTACTGGGTCGGCACAAGCTATTCCGCCGTGTATCCCCTAATAAGAGTTGGGAGGGTGCTATCGGTGGTGGCGTGGTAGCCATTCTTGGGGCTATTGGGTTTCACTCCCTTTTCCCTGAGGTAGCAACTATGTCCAACTGGATTACGCTGGCGGTGTTGATTGTTTTCTTTGGCAATTTCGGTGACCTCTTTGAGAGTTTCTTGAAGCGCTCTTATGGAGTAAAGGACTCGGGCAACATTCTCCCTGGGCATGGGGGCATCTTGGATCGGATTGATAGTCTTCTCTTTGTAGCGATCCCATCCTTTTTCTACATTAATTTGGTCATCTTGGCGTAAGGGAAGCATCTATGCAGATAGTACGATCCGCTATTTTCCGCCACGAATAAATTGATTATCTTTGCAATAGACAAAGGAAGCGATAGCATGGAAAGCAGACAGATACATATCATAAACGGTCCCAACCTCAATATGCTGGGGACAAGGGAGCCAGAGATATATGGGTGCACCCCATTTGATGAATACCTCGAACGCTTGAGGGATCTATTTCCGGCATGGGAATTGGTCTACTTCCAAAGCAATCACGAGGGAGACTTAATTGATTATATGCAGAGCCAAGCCCCCTACTCTAGTGGGATGATTCTCAATGCTGGTGCCCTCTCACACTACTCCTATGCTCTACAGGATACGGTGCGTGCGATAGAGTGTCCTGTGGTAGAGGTGCATATTAGCAACCTTGCTACACGGGAGCCTCACCGACACATCACCCTCCTGAGCGAGGTGTGTGTAGGGACCTTGATGGGGTTTGGGCTAGATGGATACCGCTTGGCTGTTGCACACTTAATTGCTAGAAGGTAAAAGAAAGAAAGAAAGTATATATTACGATTGATTGATTATGGACAATAAAAGGACAAAAATAGTTGCCACAATTTCTGACCAAAGATGTGACACAGAGTTTCTTAAAAGGTTATTTGATGCCGGTGTTAATGTCGTTCGACTCAACTCGGCACATATTGATAAGGAGGGATTTGATCGGATAATTGACAACGTCCGTAGCGTAGATCCTCAGGTACCAATTATGATTGACACCAAAGGGGCAGAGGTACGCACCACAAAGTTTGAGCATCAAGCTAACCTCGTAGCCGGAAATAAGATCACCATAGCGGCCGACCCTGAGGGAACCTCCACCGAAGCGTGTATCTATGTGAATTACAAGAACTTTGTACACGATGTACCTGTAGGTGCTCGCATCCTGATTGATGATGGCGAAGTGGGTCTTAAGGTGCTAGACAAGGATACAGAGCAGCTCTACTGTGTGATAGAGAATGATGGCGTCTTAGGCTCTCGCAAGAGTGTCAATGTGCCTGATGTCCATATCAATCTACCTGCAGTGAGTGACCGAGATCATCAATTCATCCTCTATGCGATAGAGAGAGGGCTTGCGTTTATCGCTCACTCCTTTGTACGTAGCCATAAAGATGTGGATGAGGTACGCCGTATCCTAGATGAAAATGGTGGCGAGGCGATCAAGATTATCTCTAAGATTGAAAATCAAGAGGGAGTAGATAATATTGATGAGATCATTGATGCCAGCTATGGTATTTTGATCGCTCGAGGCGACCTTGGCATTGAAATAGACTTCGAGAAGATTCCAGCCATCCAAAATGATATTGTACACCGCTGTATCCTGAAGAAGAAGCCAGTAATCATTGCCACACAGATGCTCCACAGCATGATCCACAATCCTCGCCCTACCCGTGCAGAGGTATCGGATGTCTCTAGTGCTATCTTGATGAATACTGATGCGGTGATGCTGAGTGGGGAAACTACCAATGGTAAATACCCTGTGGATGCGGTTAAGACGATGAAGCGTATCATCGTAGAGGCGGAGAAGCATCTTAGCTATCGGGGCGGTATTAAGCTTCGTAAGGGCGAAAATGATATCCTAGGGGTTACTAGCTACCTAGCAAAGTACACCGTGAAGTCCACCCTCCGGCTTGGAGTGAAAGCGATCATCACCGATGTGGCTTCGGGAAGATGTGCACGCAACCTAAGTGCCTACCGAGGAGAGGCTCCGATCTATGCTATTTGTAAGGATCAATACATTACCCGTCAGCTCAATCTCTCTTTCGGTGTCTATCCTATCTACCTGAGTCATGAGGGATACAATAGGCGCCAGTATTATGTCAAGGCGGTAAAGACACTTTTGGAGCGTGGCCTGCTGAAGACAGATGACCTCATCGCCTATATTGGAGGTACCCTAAGCAATGAGGTGGGCACTACCAGCCTTGAATTTAATAGAGTAAGTGACCTACTTGACTTCTATAGCGAGGAAGAGCAAAAGAAATGAATCGGCGATTAGAGGAGCTAGCAAGGGAGGAGTACATCGCCACCCACTCCTCACCAGAGCCAGATCTATTGGCCAAAATCAGTAGAGAAGCTCACCTCACGCTCACCCATCCCCGCATGGTGTCTGGGCATATTCAGGGCTTGTTTCTCCAGATGATTGTAGAGCTGATGAAGCCCTCAAAGGTACTAGAGATAGGCACTTTTGTCGGTTATGCTACCATTGCCCTCGCCACGGCTTTGCCGAAGGGAGCAAAGCTCACCACGATAGAGCTGAATGACGAATTGCGTAGTCGTATCCTTGACCACCTCCAGCAAGCGGGCGTAGAGGATCGAGTGGAGCTACTGATGGGTAATGCTCTTGAGATCATCAGCGAGCTACCGCTAGAGGAGTACCAGCTAGTCTACCTCGATGCCAATAAGGCTCAATACCCTGAGTACTACCAATTGCTCGCCTCTCGCCTCCCCAAGGGCGCCCTCATATTGGCCGATAACACGCTTTGGGGCGAAAAAGTATGGCACGATAATTTTCACGATCCACAAACTGTGGGAATACGTAGATTTAACCAACTTGTGGCCGAAGATCAGAGGGTATCGAAAGTGATCCTCCCGATGCGAGATGGGCTCACAATGATCATGATTAACTAATAAAAGGAGATAACTATGGATCAACTAAGAACTAAAAAAGTAGCACGAGAGATACAACGCCAACTAGGAATACTATTTCAGGAGGAGACCCGTAAAACCAAAGGGATCATGATATCGGTAACGGAGGTACGGCTCTCACCTGACCTAAGTAGTGCTCGAGTGTACCTCAGCATCTTCCCCGATGAAAGGGCGGAGGAGATGATGAAGTGGATTAAAGAGAATGCTTCGACGGTTCGCTATGACCTAGGCAATCGGATGGCGTCACAACTAAGACATATCCCAGAGCTTATCTTTGAGATAGATAATAGTGAGGCCTACGCTCAGCGAATTGATGAACTACTGGGGCTAACTGACCAACCAACTAAGGAGTAATCCGCTTGGAGCTACTTCCTCTTTTAGGAAGCTTTCTACCAACCGTTCAGGCTATATGTCGTACCACTTCACCAATGCATTTAGGATTGCATGGCGTTACTTTTTTTCGCCAAAGAGTACCCACGCAGTCAATATCCTATCTATCATAGCAGTGCTAGGGATCTCTCTAGTCACTACTGCTATGGTGGTGGTACTCTCTGTATTCAATGGCTTTGAGCTCTTCACCACCTCACAGCTCTCTAGCCTATCGCCCGAATATAAGTTACAGCGAAATGATGGGCAACCTTTTTCACCCTCTGCCTACGGGATCAGTGAGGGAGTTGGGGTGCTCGAAACGGAGGCGGTAGCACGGTTTGAGGATAATAGCACCGCTATCAAGTTGGTAGGATTGGGTGATGGCTACTCGGAGATAGTGCCATTGCAAGAGTATCTTTTTTCTGGAGACTTTGACCTTGGGACTACTGAGGTACCTACAGCTATCTTAGGCCTAGGGGTGGCGATGCCATTAGGGGCTGGAGCAGGATATGTCTCACCACTGGAGGTGATGCTGCCAAAGCGACTAGGGCGTATCTCTACCATCAACCCTCTTAGAAGCTTTCAGAGCGGTAGCTACCATATTACAGGCATTTTCAGTACCGATCAAGCAGAGGATACGGAGGTGGTATTTGTACTGCTAGATGAGGTGCGGAGACTTCTACAGTACGATGAAGATGAGGTAGGATATCTAGCCCTCTCAGCACCGATTGAGGTGCCAGAGGGCTTTCAGATCCTTGACAGGTATCAGCAACACCCCGATGTCTATAAAATCCTACAGATAGAGAAGTGGTTTTCCTTTGTACTACTCCTATTTGTGCTACTGCTCTCCCTCTTTAGTGTGATCAGTACGCTTGGTATGCTGATTATTGAAAAGCGAGAAGATGCTCGCACGCTGATGTTTCTCGGAGCAAGGGATAGGATGATCAATTTGATTCCTTTGATTGAAGGGTGGCTACTCTCAGCAACGGGCTTGGTAATTGGTTTAGTGGTAGGGTCAGTATTGGTATGGCTCCAGCAGCAGTTTGGCTTTGCGAAGCTAGGAGGAGGAGATACCTCAATGTTCCTTATTGAGGCCTATCCTGTAGACTACCGACCACTCGACTTACTGCTTGTCTCACTAGTGATCCTGGTGATTGGCATACTGAGTAGTCTCATTGCCTTCCGACTTTTCCGCTGGAATAAACGAGGGTAGGCTCTGCTTATTATGTTTCTTACAACTCCTATCCAAAGTACGGGGTTATGTATTAGAGGTGCGAAGGCACCTTTTTTTGTACCATCGGGGACTCACCTTTTCAGAGTTTGAAAAAACCGCTTAAAAAAGAGCAAAATGCGACCCTCATAACTCACTGAAATTCAACATCATATATAAGCGTCAACCGAGATGCAACTAAGCAATCGGCGAGATGCAACTCGGCAAATGCTTAGTTGCAACTCGCCAATTGCTTAGTTGCATCTCAACTTTTGACCTACCTGTACAGCGTTATAGTAAGAGTAACCAAATGCGTCACCCTTGTGCCTAAAATCGCCACATATGGTTGCCCCACTCTTTTTTGGTACCTTTGTACGAGGGAGTCAATAATTAATTAGTAATAATATAACAAACGTAATATGATCAACTCACCCGCTGAAGTGCTAAAGAATACAGAGCAAATGGCACTTAATAAGTATCAGGGGTCGCAAATTAAGCTAGCAGTTCTAGGCATCCTAGGTGGTGCATTCATCTCTTTAGGTGGTTTATTTTCCTTTTATTTAGCCTATGGATCACAAGGTATTACGGAGGGGTCTCCTGGTTTTTTTAGGCTCATACAAGGATTAGCATTCCCTATTGGTCTAGTACTCATTTCACTAGTAGGAGGGGAGTTATTCACCGGCAATACGGCAGTCCTCTTCACTGGTGCTCGTAAAGGTTTTATCTCGTGGAGATACGTATTTGCCAACTGGCTGATGACATGGCTTACCAACTTTGTGGGTGCGGTACTGGTTTGTTTTTTTCTCGCACATCTAACAGGGTTACTACAAGTAGAGCCTTGGCAAAGTGGCATTGCTAGTATAGCTAGCAGTAAAGTTTCGCAGCCTTGGCACGTAATATTTCTAAAAGGGATTGGTGCCAATTGGTTGGTATGCCTTGCTATTTGGCTGGGAATGAGTTCGAATGAAATGTTTGGCCGATTGGTGGGGCTTTGGCTCCCTGTGATGGTCTTCGTGACGCTCGGTTTCGAGCATAGCATTGCTAATATGTTTTATATCCCTATGGGGATTATGTCGGGTGCCGATGTGACCGTATGGGAGATGGTTTGGAATAACTTGATTCCCGCGACACTTGGCAATATTGTAGGAGGAGCTATCCTAGTAGGTATGGTCTATAGCTATGCCTACGGATCAAAAAAGTAAACTATGAAAAGAGGAGTTATTTGGCTAGTACTAGTAGTTTTCAACACACTAGCATTGCAGGCTCAGAGCATCACGCTTGGGGAGTGCCTAGAAGCGGCTACTGCTCACCACCCTACTGCCGAACAGATGCAGCTCCAAGGGAAGCTTGGGGAAGAGCTACGCAAGGCACTTTGGTTGGCTTACGTCCCTCAGCTTTCGCTAGAGGCTTCTGCTAATTATCTCAGCGATGTGGTGGAATTGGATATCAAGATGCCAGAGGTGATGGGGATCAAGGTGCCCCCTCCGGATCTGCCCAAGATACCTCACTTTCAGTACAATACCTATCTTCAGGTGACGCAACTGATTTGGGATGGTGGTAGAGTAAAAGCCGGCACCGAGGCGATAAAGTCGGAGACGGTGGCTCAACAAGCAGAGACTGAAGTTCGTGCTAAAAAGGTACGTGATGCGGTAGTGGAGCTCTACTTTGCTCTGCTATTGGTGGATAAGCAGATGGAGCTACAGAAGGTGGTGATTGAGGAACTCGATCGCCAAGCCGATAAGGTTACTTCGTTACTGGCCACCGGGATGGCTAGCGAAAATGACCTAGATTTGGTTACTGTAGAACAAATCAAAGCAAAGCAAACGAGTGATCAGCTCCAGCAAAGTCGGAAGGCTCTGCTAGAAACGCTCTCTATATATACAGGGCTGAAGCTCTCAGAAGGAGCAGTGGCACAATTGCCTAGTTTGCCCGCCCTCCCCACTGAAAAGGGGTCTCGGGTGGCACCCAATAGGGCTGAGCATCTGCTACTGGATAGCCGGCTGAGGAGCTTATCGGCCGATTGGAAGGCCTATCTAGCTAAAGGAATGCCTACTTTGGCTCTATTTGCTAGAGGGGGATATGGTCGACCTGGTCTGAATATGATGAACCCCGACCCCTCATTCTACTACATTGCAGGAGCGAAGCTGAGCTGGAACTTTGGCAAACTATACGATCTTTCGACACAAAAAAAGAAGCTCCACCAAAGTCAACGTCTAGTAGAGCTTGAGCGAGCATCACTCGAAAAGGAGTTCCAACGTGAACTGAGTGAAGCATACAATGAAGTAGAGAGGTATGAGACACAGATCACTAGCGACAAACTGCTAGTGGAGACCCTAGAGCGGGTACTGAATCGCACCAAGAAGAGTGAAGAGGAGGGTACACTTGCCACCTCGGAGTATTTGGAGCAGAAGAGCAAACTAGATGCAGCCAAAAGGACACTAGAGGTTGACCAACTACAGCTCTTAAGGGCTAAGTATCGTGTACAAAATAGATTAGGACTATGATAAAAAGGAATCAATGGGATCATTGGATGGGGTGGCTAGCAGTGGCTACTGCTACACTTTTCCTATCGGCTTGCCACAACCAGAAAAGCGAAGTGATCGGCTCGGGGAGCTTTGAAGCAACCGAGGTGCTGGTCTCTAGCGAGGTGAATGGCAGAGTGCTAGAGTGGAAGATTGAAGAGGGAAGCAACATTCAGCAAGGGGAGCAAGTAGGACTGGTAGATACTACTCAGCTATTTCTACAGCGTGAAGCACTCCTTCGCTCGGGCAAAGGGGTAAGGGCGAATCAGCCAAATATCGCAACTCAGACCAAAGCTCTGGAGGTAAAGTTGGAGGAGCTACAATCCAATCGCGACCGAACCGCTCGTCTGCTAAAAGCTGGGGTGGCGACACAGAAGCAACTAGATGACCTAGATAGTGGCATAGCTGCCGTAGAAAGTCAGCTCTCGGCTGCTCGCAGTACGCTTTCTAATCAAAGTAGTCAGATTACTGCCCAAAGCTCTGCCATAGACATACAGGTGGCACAGGTGGATGATTTGATTGAGCGATCAAAGATTGCGGCACCGATCAGCGGTACGGTACTAGCCAATTATATTCACCGTGGGGAACTAGCAGGGCAGGGGCGCCCGCTATTTAGAGTGGGCAATCTTGAGACGCTATTCCTAAGAGCCTACGTACAGAATGACCAATTGGGCACTCTCCACCTAGGCGATGAAGTAAAGGTGCAGGTGGATGGAGAGAATGGAGAGAAGCGTAGCTACCCAGGTACGATCTCCTGGATCTCTAGTCGGGCAGAATTTACGCCCAAGACGGTACAGACCGATGATGAGCGCTCCAATCTTGTCTATGCCATTAAGGTGCGTGTGCCTAATTCTGATGGCACCCTTCGGATAGGAATGTACGGAGAGGTAGTACGATAAAAGTGTGGTATGAGTGTCGTACAGAGTGAGAAAGCAGCAGCCATATCGGCAGAGGGACTACGACTTACTTTTTCATCCCCTACAGGGGGGAAAGTAGGTGTAGGGACTGCTCCCGGTGGGTTGACCTTTGAAGTGGAACAAGGGGAAATCTTTGGGGTGATCGGTCCTGACGGGGCTGGCAAAACCACGCTTTTCCGACTGCTCTGCTCTCTAATGCTACCCGAGAGTGGCACCGCCCGAGTAGTGGGATATGATGTAGTGAAGGACTACAAAGCACTGAGACAGGTAGTGGGCTATATGCCGGGCACCTTTTCACTTTATCCCGACCTCTCGGTGGAGGAAAATCTCAATTTCTTTGCCACCATCTTTAATACGACTATCGCCGAGAAGTACGATCAGATAAAGGACATCTACAGTCAGATAGAGCCTTTTAAGCACCGCAAGGCAAAGTCACTTTCGGGAGGAATGAAGCAGAAGCTGGCACTCTCCTCAGCCCTTATTCACAGCCCCGAGATACTTTTTTTGGACGAGCCGACTACTGGCATTGACCCGATCAGTAGAGTAGACCTTTGGAATATGCTCCATAAACTCTCAAAGCAAGGGGTAACCATCGTGGTCTCAACTCCCTATATGGACGAAGCAAAGCAGTGTGACCGCTTGGCCTTTATGCAAGAAGGGAATTTCCTCACGATTGATCGTCCTGAGCAACTCACCAAGCAATACCCCTACCCTATCTTTGAGGTGAAAGGGGAGAACCGACTGGAGCTACTCGCAAGGCTCAACAGCTTCCCAAGGGCGATCAATAGCTTTGCCTTTGGCGACGTCTTTCACATCACTACCGAGGCAGGAGTAGAAGCGAGTGATATTGCCCGACATATTGGAAGTGGTGAGGTTCGCCCCATCACAGCTGGATTGGAGGATGCCTTTTTACTACTTTCAAAAACCGAATAAGGGAGCCTATGAGAGTCAGCGATCAAAATGAAATAGTGATTGAGGTCAAGGAGCTCACCAAAGCGTTTGGTAGTTTCTTGGCGGTCAATCATATCTCCTTTGAGGTGAGAAAGGGAGAAATCTTTGGCTTCCTTGGGGCCAATGGAGCAGGCAAGACCACGGCGATGAAGATCCTATGTGGATTGAGCAAACCAACGAGTGGCGAGGGACAGGTGGCTGGGTGCGATATCCTGCATGAAAACGAAGAGATCAAGAAGCATATCGGCTATATGAGCCAGAAGTTTGCCCTATATGAAGATCTTACGGTAGAGGAGAATATCCGCCTCTTTGCTGGCATCTATCGCATTCCCAATTCCGAGATCAAGCAGAAAACTACTCAGTTACTGAAGCGACTTGACTTTCTGGAATACCAAAAGACCTTGGTGAAGAAGCTGCCACTTGGGTGGAAGCAGAAGTTGGCCTTCTCCATTGCTATCTTTCACCAGCCTCAGATCGTATTTCTCGATGAGCCTACTGGAGGGGTGGACCCCGTTACTAGGCGACAATTTTGGGAACTGATCTACGAGGCAGCCTACGGTCAAGGGATTACCGTATTCGTCACTACGCACTATATGGATGAAGCGGAGTACTGCGATAGGGTCTCTATTATGGTGGATGGTGAGATTAAGGCTATGGGGACTCCTGATGAGCTCAAAGAAAAGACGGGGGCACGCAATATGGATGAGGTATTTAAGCAATTGGCGAGAGAGGGGAGGCGAGTAGAATGAAAGCGTCAGGTATTAAGCAATTCCATGCCTTTGTCTCTAAGGAGTTCATCCATATCTTTAGAGACCCTTATACATTGCTAATTCTGCTACTTATGCCGGTGGTGGAGCTACTACTCTTTGGCTTTGCACTCAATATGGAGGTGACCAATATCCGTACCGCATTAGTCACCTTGGAGCCAGATAGATACACGCAGCGACTAGAGGCGAAGATCCGAAGTCATCCCGACTTTATACTCTATGAGGAGCATATTTCGGTGGCTGAGGCGGAGGAGCTACTTCAAAAGGATAAGTTGGATCTCTTCATTGTGATGCCCACCGCCTTTGAGGCAAGTATCTACCGAAAACAGCCGACGCAGGTGCAGATGGTGGTGGATGCCTCCGACCCTAATGCGGGAGAGATACGGGTATCCTACGCCTCTGCACTGCTACAAAGTGTAGTGGTAGAGGATATTGGTGGCGATAGCCGACTTCCTTATTCGATAGAGGTCAATAGCCGAATGCTCTATAATCCGATGATGAAGTCGAGCTACAACTTTGTGCCAGGAATTATGGGACTGGTTCTGATTGTGCTCTGCACCATTATGACTAGCGTGAGCATCGCTCGCGAGAAGGAGCGAGGAAGTATGGAGCTACTACTGGTCTCTCCAGTGCACGCCACTACCATGGTTCTAGCGAAAGCGGTGCCCTACTTTGTGGTGTCGCTCATCAACATTGCTTCTATCCTGATACTCTCCTACTTTGTGCTAGGAGTACCTATCCGAGGTTCGTTGTTGCTCATCATCTTGGTTACAATGCTCTACGTACTCGTCGCACTTGCTATTGGGTTGGCGATCTCCAGTCTGGTTAGCCAGCAGAGAGATGCAGTGGTGGTCTCAGGCTTTGGTATGATGATGCCCACCATTCTACTCACAGGCATGCTCTTTCCCCTGGCCAATATCCCGGCCGCCCTCCGATGGATCTCCTATCTCGTGCCGGCCACCTACTACATCGGTGCCACACGAAAGGTGATGATACAGGGGCTCTCCTTTATGGGAATATGGCAAGAGGTTCTTGCCCTCACCCTCTTTGCGGTACTGATGCTCACCATCGCGATTGTAAGTATTCGCCCAAGATTGAAGTAGAAAGATGGTACTAGGTTATTTACTTGAAAAGGAGTTCAAACAACTCTCCAGAAACCCTGTCATCGTTGGGGTGCTGATATTCTACACCATTATGGTGCTCTTCTTCTTTCCGTGGCCAGTAACTCAGGAGCTGAAGTCACTTAAGATTTCCATAGTCAATAGCGATACAGGCGGGTATGCCCAAAGATTGATCGGTAAGCTGAAGGCAACGAAAAGCATAGAGGTGCAAAGTATTTACCCCGACTATCCATCTGCCTTGAATGATATTGAGCAAGGGAAAGCAAAGGCAGTGATGGTCTTTTCCAAAGATTTTAGCGAAAAGCTACAGCTACAAGAAGAGCCTTCGATACAGCTGCTCATCAATGCGGTGGATGGCACACAAGCTGGACTAGCACAGAGCTACTTACTCCGATTGGTACAACATTATTCGAAGCAATTACGGATGGAGGAGCTTGGGCTTTCGCAAGAAGAGATCGAACCAATAGCCGTACTCCCAACCTATCGGTACAATAGTACACTCAATTACAAGTACTTTATGCTACCTGCCTTGCTGGTCATTATGCTCACCATGTACTGCAGTATATTCCCAGCTATGAGCATTGTACAAGAGAAGGAAAAAGGGACACTCCAGCAACTCAATGTGACCCCTATCCGTCGCTCCACTCTTATCCTCTCCAAGATTATACCGTTTTGGATATTGGCAATCATCTCTGTCCTCATCAGCATTCCGGTTATCTATTGGGTCTATGGGCTAGCATTCCAAGGGAGCATACTTCTCTACCTATTTTGCGTATTGATCTTTGCTATCGCTCTTTCGTTTATGGGGGTAATTCTCTCCAACTTTTCTGAGACATTGCAGCAATCAATGTTCCTCACCCTCTTCTTTATCCTCATATTTTTCCTAATGAGTGGGCTTTTCTCCCCTGTTGATGCCATGCCAGCTTGGGCAAAGGTGATCGCCTACGCCAACCCCCTCACCTACTTCAATCGCCTCACCCGAATGGTCTACCTACGTGGATCTGGTTTCCTAGAGATAGTCCCCGACTTGTTGGCTCTACTCGCATTCCTAGTGGTATTTGGGGTTATTGCAGTAGTGACGCACAAGAAACGAGCCGACTGACAATTGGGCCGATTGGCAAGGTTATTGCTAGTAATAGGATAGAAACATAAATCAAATAAGAAGATATGAAGAAAGATAAGGATATAGAGAGAGAGGAGCAGCTCCTCGATGAGGAGCAGGTTGAGACCTCAGAGAACACGGAAACAAATCAAGAGGAGCAGCCAACAGAAGTAGATGAGGTAGAGGCACTGAAGAGCGAGCTAGAGTCGCTTCAAGACGACTACCTAAGATTGCGTGCGGAGTACGAAAACTACCGCAAACGTACACTGAAGGAGAAGAGCGACCTCATCAAATATGGCGGTGAGAAGATAGTGGGGGGCTTCCTAGATATTATGGATGATATCGAACTAGCCATTAAGAATATGAAGCAGGCGGAGTCGGTAGAAGGCTTAGTGGAGGGAGTAGAGATCATACAAAATAAGTTTGTCTCTGCCCTCAAGGCACAGGGGGTCAATGCCATGGAGGTGATCGGCAAGGACTTTGATGCCGACCAACACGAAGCAGTCGCTATGGTACCTACCGAGGAGGCAGATAAAAAGGGCAAGGTGATTGATTGTGTACAGACTGGCTACACCCTCAATGACAAGGTAATTCGTCACCCCAAAGTGGTGGTAGGCAATTAATAGCAGAGGAGCAAGACAATAATGGCAGAAAAGAGAGACTACTACGAGGTCCTTGGTGTCAGTAAAGGTGCCTCGGACGATGAGATAAAAAAGGCATACCGCAAGACTGCACTTAAATATCACCCCGACCGAAACCCTGGTGACAAAGAGGCCGAGGAGAAGTTTAAGGAGGCAGCAGAGGCGTATGACGTCCTTAGCAATCCCGATAAGCGAGCTCGCTACGACCAGTATGGACATGCAGGAGTAGATGGCAACGCTGGATTTGGAGGTGCCGGTGGTATGTCCATGGAGGATATCTTCAGCCAGTTTGGTGACCTCTTCGGAGGTATGGGCGGCTTCGGTGGCTTTGGAGGCTTCAGTGGCTTTGGAGGAGGCGGAGGAAGTACCGTCAATTATGGCAGTGACCTTCGCGTACGTATCCATGTGACGCTACAGGAGGTACTCAATGGCACCACCAAGAAGATCAAGGTAAAGAAAAACGTAGCTTGTAGCCACTGCCACGGCTCAGGTGCAGAGGCGGGAAGTAGCAAGGAGACTTGCCCTACCTGTCACGGTTCGGGTCGTGTCATTCGGACGCAAGATAGTATCTTCGGACGCATGCAAACCCAGTCCACCTGTACCACCTGTAATGGTACGGGACAAGTGATCAAGAATAAGTGTACCCACTGTTCGGGAACTGGGATAGAGCAAGGCGAAGAGTTGATAGAGATCAATGTACCAGCTGGTGTCGCCTCGGGTATGCAAATGACCCTGCGTGGCAAGGGAAATGCAGGACCGAATGGAGGACCGAATGGCGACCTACTAGTGCAGTTTGAGGAGATCAGCGATGCAGAGTTTATCCGCAACGGCAATGATGTGGTTTACAACCTACTCATTCCTGTCACTACAGCTCTACTAGGCGATAAAGTGGTCGTACCCACACTTGATGGCAAGGTTAAGGTAACCATTGAGCCAGGAACTCAGTCGGGCAAGATATTGCGACTGAGGAATAAGGGACTACCAAGTGTGAGAGGGGCCGGCAAGGGCGATCAGTTGATCGTCGTACACATCTTTATCCCAGACAAGCTAGATGCGAAGGATAAGAAACTGATAGAGCAGCTCAGTCAAAGCAAGCACTTCGAGCCTTCCGAGGCCGATAAGCGCAAGCTAATCGAGCAGCAACGAGCCAGATACGAAATGTAAAGATAAAAAACACCCTAGCGGGTGTTTTTTTTTGCTCATTATTATACCCCGAAGGGGTTCGTCCGGTAGTAACCCAAAAAGTGTGTAAGGCAGAATGCCTCTTTGAACTGCAAATGTACTTATTTTTTTCGCTTTGCTTCCCATAAACAACAAAGATAGACCAAGAAAGAATTAAGGCAAGGCTGTCGTAGCGCAGCGGAGACACCGCCTTGCCGTATTCTTTTTGGTTGATAGCTTTGTGTTGGGAAGTAAAGCACATCTCGTTCTCTTTATGGATGTTATAGCTTCTTCAGACCACCTATCAGATCACCTATTCGCCTCCCTAAATAGGAGGAATTAA
>NZ_AQVC01000014.1 GCF_000372405.1 Porphyromonas somerae DSM 23386
CAGGTGCTGATGAGTGCAACTCTTTGATGAGTTTGCCGACACTCTCCTTCGCATCGCCTAGCATCATGGTCACCTTCTCCTTGTTTTCGTAGAGTGGGTTNGGNACNTTGGCATAACCTGGTTTGAGNTCGTAGTTACAGATGATGATCTTCTTTGCTTGGTCTACATTGAGTACCGGCATACCATAAATAGGGGTGCCCTCAGCCTCACGAGCCGCTGGATTGATCACGTCATTAGCTCCTACCACTACTACGAGGTCGGTGTTGCTGAAGTCATCATTGATCTGCTCCATCTCAAAAAGCTCCTCGTAGTCTACATCGGCCTCTGCAAGTAGCACATTCATATGCCCTGGCATACGACCAGCTACTGGGTGGATTGCATAGCGTACCTTAGCTCCATTCTCTTCAAAGGCTTGTCCAAGTTGCTTAACCTGATGCTGAGCTTGAGCCAAGGCCATACCATACCCTGGTACGATGATCACGCTCTTAGCAGCCTTCATCTCCTCACTTAGAGTGCTCTCTTTTGAAGCTTGAGGCTCTGCCTTAGGTGTTGGAGGTGGAGTAGAACTCTTTTTTGCTTGAGTTGGTGCAGATGTTTTGCCCAATAGAATATCAAGTAAGCTCCTATTCATCGCTTTGCACATCACTTGCGTGAGAAGCAATCCAGAAGCCCCCACTATACCACCTATCGCTACCAGCATTACATTGCCAATTGCCATACCTGCTATACCACCAGCTACACCGCTCAGAGAGTTGAGAAGTGAAATGGTTATAGGCATATCAGCACCACCTACTCGAAGAGTGAAAATCCATCCAAAGAGGCCTGAAACCACCACAGTAAGGAGTGCAATCCAAATGAAGTTATCGGTGTTAAGGAACCATCCACCCCATATAAGCATAACTAAGGATAGCACAAGTAATCCTAACATTATCAAACTATGAAAGGGTAATATGACAGGTTGTTGCTTTAACACTCGATGCAACTTTCCAGCTGCTACGAGGCTCCCAGTAAGTGTTACCATACCGATAACAATGGCAAGTACAGCAGTAAAAGCCTCAAAATGGAAGGTGGGTTGCTGAAAAAAACCAACAATACTAGCTGATACAGAAGTAACACCAAGTGTTACGATACCGACGAGTGCTGATGCAGCACCACCTAGACCATTAAGTAGCCCCACAGTTTGTGGCATCTGAATCATAGTCACTTTGCGTGCTAGCACAAGTCCGATAGCACCACCCAATAGCAAGAATAGACATGCAACCAAGATGGCTGTAAGACTACCACCAGAAAAAGCAACTAATATCGCAAGTATCATCGCAATGATACTCAATCGGTTGCCTTGTACTGCAGTGGGAACTCGACTCATCATCCATAGTCCCACAACAACGAGAATAGGAATAAGATAGCTTAGAAACACACTCATGACTTACCTCCTTTCTCTTTGCCTTTTTTAGACTTGAACATCCGGAGCATACGCTCTGTAACCCCAAAACCACCTACAATATTGATCATGGCCAAGAGAATGGCAATGCCAGAGATAATTATTGCTGTATTGATGATTCCAGCACCTCCAAACCACCTAGTCAGCTCTGTGAAGCCAACAAACTGAAGTAGGCTGATTATGGCACCAACTACTGTAATTCCAGAGAGAGCATTCATTCCCGACATAAGTGGGGTGTGGAGCAAACTTGGTATTTTCTTAATCACAAAGTACCCAACAACAGAGGATACTATGAATACCAGTACTAATAATATAGGACTCATATATAATAATAACAAAGTTAAAGGAGGTATACGGGCGGACATAGGTCCGTAGTATACCTCCTTTAGCGTGCATTAATTACTTATTCATTGCCTCAAGTGTGCCTTGATGTACGATCTCATGGTCACGAGTTACGAGGATCTTCTGACAAATCTCATCACTCATATCTAGAGCAATCTTGCCATCCTTGGTAAGGTACTTCACGAGGTTGTAAACATTTTGGGCAAACATCCATGTGGAGCTATTAGGCAGTAGACCAGGAATGTTTTTGATACCGATAAGAGTTACATTGTGCTTCCTCTCTGTCTCTCCTGGGGGGGTGATTTCGCAGTTTCCGCCTTGGTCGATAGAGATATCCACGATCACAGAGCCAGGCTTCATCTGCTTAACCATCTCTTCTGTGATAAGCGTTGGGGCAATCTTACCAGGAACAAGTGCAGAGCAAAATACGATGTCCATCTCCTTGATAGTAGGGAATAGCATCTCACGCTCCTTAGCTAGTACATCCGCTGGTAAACTATTGGCATATCCTCCTTCGGCAATTGCCAATTCAGCAGGTACGCCCGTTTCAATTGGCTTAGCTCCCAAACTAGTGGCTTGCTCCAGAGCCATAGGACGAATATCTGCAGCGTAGGTGATAGCACCAAGACGTCGTGCAGTGGCTAGTGCCTGAAGACCAGCAACTCCCACTCCTATAACCATTGCCTTAGCAGGTTTGATTTGACCTACAGCAGTAAACATCTGAGGCATAAAGTAGGCCAATTCATTAGCGGCTAATAAGATGCCCTTATACCCTGCACAGGTACTCATAGAGGTGAGCGCATCTAAGTTTTGAGCTCTGGATATGCGTGGAATGCCATCAAGCGTCAAAGCAATAACGCCCTGCTTAGCCAGCTTGCGTACCATGTCGTGATTTACAGGTGATGCAGGGTGTATGAAGGTAATCAACACCTGACCTTCATGCATCATATCTACTTCATGCTTTCCAAGTCTCTCATTGAATAGAGGCTCTTTGACTTTAAGAATAACATCTGCCTTTTGGTACAGCTCTTCAGTATCAGTCAAAAGCTGAGCACCAGCAGTTACATAGTCATTGTCGTGGTGAAATGAAGGCTCACCAGCACCAGCCTCTACATAGACTGTAGCACCATCGGCTACAAACTTCTCTACAGTTTCAGGAGTTGCAGATACTCGGCTCTCACCGTGCATTATCTCCTTTGGAATGCAAATAATCATAGTGGTCTTTTAATAGGTTTTGCTCATCGGAGAAGTATCAAAAGAGACCCGCTCCTAAGAGTTAGTTATTACTACAATGCTTTTCTCCACAAATGTAGGGAAAAGCCGACTATTTGCCAAGTACAATATGTTGTTTTTTTGCAATAACTATTTTGATATGCACATTGCAATACTCTTGATACCACATCAATCAAAAGAGTATTGTTTAGCCATTATTCCCGCTTTAATTAGATATTATCTACGGCAACCTTATCACAAAAAAATAAGGAAATGCTTGTCTGCACTCCCTTATAACCATATGCTTTTCTCTATATACTTTGAGCCGAAGACGGGACTCGAACCCGTGACCTACGCATTACGAATGCGTTGCTCTACCAACTGAGCCACTTCGGCAAACTGTTATGGTTTGTCTTTGACGTCGCAAAGATAATAAATTAATTAGAATTCATAATAATAATTGGTGATTATTCCTGGGTGAATAGATTTGATTGTAGGGGTATATGTTGGTGAAAATAGGTACATTTGCATCACAATTTGTAACATGTATGAAATCTAAGCGTAATCACTATATCTGTCTGACCTTTTCATCCAATGGGATAAGTGGTTTGTTGCAGTTCAAAAAAATACTATTTTGTTTGAACAGCACTCCACAGAGTCTTATTGTTTAGCACGGTAGATTAAAGTCGCAAAACAATGCAAAACTCAACTTTTTCGCCTTTTCGCACTTTTACTCGTAATGAATGGAGCCGGCTTGATAGCCATCCCGACTTTCCTTTTTCACAGATTGACTTGAGTAAATTAAGAGCTCTCAATGAACCACTAACTGAGTCTGAAATTAGTGATATATATCTGCCACTTTGCAGGTTGCTTCAAATTCATATCACTCACTTTAAGAGACTACACAATGAATATGATGAATTTTTCCATAAGCCGTCTCATAATGTCCCTTTCGTAATTGGGATTGCTGGAAGTGTCGCTGTGGGAAAGAGTACTACGGCACGAGTGCTTCAGAAACTACTCTCAATGGATCAGTCGTGCCCTAAGGTGGACCTCCTGACTACCGATGGTTTTCTCTTGCCCAATGCTGAGCTGGCGAAAAGAGGAATCTTGGATCGCAAAGGTTTCCCTGAAAGCTATGATGCAAAGCGATTGATCAACTTCCTTTTTTCAGTAAAAAGTGGTAAAAGATACTTGGAAGTGCCAGTGTACTCACATCTATTCTACGATATTATCCCAGATGAAGTACAGGTCATTGACCAACCAGATATATTGATCGTGGAGGGAATTAATGTATTGCAGGTAGATCCGGATAGAATGGAAGCCACGCAGCAAGTATTTGTTTCGGACTTTTTTGACTTTTCTATCTACGTGGATGCAGATGTGGAAAATATTAGAAGGTGGTATGTGGATCGATTTATCAAGCTTCAGCAAACAGCCTTCAATAATCCTGATTCATTTTTCACAAGATTTGCTGACTTGCCATTAGAGGAGGCAAAAGCAATAGCTAACCAGATCTGGGAAGAGATTAACCTTAAAAACCTATATGAAAATATTCTACCGACTAAGTTTAGGTCAAGCTTAATCCTTGAAAAAGGAACGGACCATGCTATGCGATCGGTTCGTCTTCGAAAAGTATAAGCCTACTCTCTGAACCTATACATAGTAGCATATCTAGGGCTGATAAATTTGGTTGAAACCCAAATTTGTATTCAAATACCTGCCAGTATCTTCTTGAAAAAAGATGATGCTGAGGTGTATAAAACTCCGTCAAAAAAATTGGTGAACCATCTTGAGTATGGACCAAAGGAGGGGTGTCAATACCAATTAACTTACAAAGTAAAGCTAACCAATCGTGATTGTAATCTACTAAGCGATGAGCTGGGTTGAAGACGTGCTCCCCGATTGATTCACAATAATGCTCCCAATATGGTGTGGAGCAATAGTTACTTCTAAGCATTTGCCACAATTTATTCCTCCATTGACCATGCTCGGAAATACAAACTTCGTATGTAGATGGTGATGGGTATCCAATCTTCTCTACTGGTATAGTGAAGGTTACCTTTCCGTTGGGGCCCATAAGGTTAGTCCTATTTCGAAAGGTTTGTTTCTCATACTGTTCACCCACATATATTCCACTGACCTTATTGTGAGCGAGAAGATATAAATAGGGTATGTTGGGCAAAAAGGCAGTTGGCAAAGTCATCATAGTCTAAATGATTTTATCATCTTGCCCTTAATCATCTTTGTCTTGATCCATTTCTCTTCACCTCCTATACGGACTTTGCACTTCTCCTTTGTGTGAGAGATGTATTCGGCAGGTGCTAGCTCCCCATTTGTGAGCTCAATGAGAATAATATCTCCCTCAACCTTTGGTTTTGACTGGATAGAGACGATTATCAAACTCTTTTGTGTCGTGCTATCACCTTCAATGTAATAGGTGCCAATGAAGAAAAACTTTATCAGGATAAGTAGGAACGCAAGGAAAATCAACCATAACCAAACTATGCCTGATGACCTATAGCTCTTATTTTTTTCTCTCCCCATCAATGTAGAGTGGTAAAAAATCTATTCCACCTCACACCACCTTTATCCTTATCCCAAGAGAGCCATACAAACATCGGTTTCCCGACTATGTGATCCTCTGGAACAAAACCCCAGCTACGAGAGTCTAGTGAATTGTGCCTATTATCGCCCATCATCCAGTAATAATCCATCTCAAATGTATAAGTGTCAGATGCAATGCCATCAATATAGATAATGCTATCTTTTACGACTAAATCGTGACCTTCATAATTTGTGATGCAGCGTTTATACAGCTGTAGGTTGTCGGGAGTGAGGTATATAGTAGCACCTTTCTTCGGAATCCATAGGGGTCCATAATTATCTCGAGTCCAACCTGTTTCCATGTCTATTGGGAAAGTGTAAAATTGATCCGCTGATGGAGAAGGTTCTACAATAATCTTGGTAACTATAGAGTGTCGCTCTAGCTTTTCTTTCATTTCCTTAGTTAAAGGGAA
The DNA here is from genome assembly GCF_000372405.1 of Porphyromonas somerae DSM 23386. Lineage (GTDB taxonomy): Bacteria > Bacteroidota > Bacteroidia > Bacteroidales > Porphyromonadaceae > Porphyromonas_A > Porphyromonas_A somerae. The sequence goes on from NZ_AQVC01000014.1 coordinate 6,016, forward strand.
ATGATACAATGCCCCAGAAGTGCCTAGAGTATCATTATCGAATACAAAGGTTTGATTTGCTAATAACACAATATCATCTTCATTAATACCCAAGTCTTGAAGTTCTTTTGCTGAGAAGTGATTACCATTAGTCTCAACGAAATAATTATACTGGAGTTTTTCAGGCTCTTTCATCAATTGCCCATTGATGTACAGCGAATTATTTATGATCTGAAGCGAGTCGCCAGGCATTCCTACAGCTCTTTTGACATAGTGGTCGCGCATGTCAACAGGCCTATACACCACCTCTCCAAACGTTTGTTTATCGCTCCATATTCGGTCTCTCCCATACTGCTTTTTAAGGGTATAGTAGTCGGGGTTCGTGACATTTAGAGCTACAGTATCTCCTACCGGGAAATTGAACACAACGATATCATTCATCTTTACCTTTCCAAAGCCTTTGACTCTATGATATTTCCATTGTGGTTTATCCAAATATGCTTTACCACCCCCAGGAAATTGATTGTGAAATAGAGGAAATGCCAAGGGAGTCATCGGAACCCTAGGACCATAACTTAACTTGCTTACAAAAAGATGATCACCGATTAAAGCTGTTTTCTCAAGGGAGCCTGAAGGTATCTTAAACTGCTGAAACACAAAAAGGTTTAGAAAGTGCACAATGATTAATACAACGATTAAATCCTCAACAAGTCCCATAATTCCCCTCACTACAGAACTTGAAGACTTCTCCCACCACCGCCACGGAATAATGCGAGTAACGTAAATATCAAAAATGAAAGGATAAACAATTAGGAAAAACCAAGCACTACTCACCCAGATCGAAAACAAAAGGATAATGACGCCCCAAATCGCAGCTTTAATCCATTGTTTCTTGGAAACTCCCTTCCAATCTATTCTTTTCTTCTCTTCCATAACAACTTAGTCTAATCGAATTAAATCCTCCATTCCATAAATACCCTTTTTGTCAACCACAAATTCGGCAGCTAATACGGCGCCAAGTGCTAGACCTTTTCTACCCTTTGCTTCGTGAGAAAGGGTTAAAACATCCTCTTCGCTCTCATACTTAACTACATGGGTGCCAGGGACACTATCTTTACGTATCGAGGTGATCAAAAGTTGGTCATCCCTATGAGTAGGGACTTTATTAGGTTCTAGATACGCTAAAGTCTCCGACTTCGAATCTAGATACTCAAGCATCTCATTGGCAATGGTGAGTGCAGTGCCGCTCGGATAATCTAGCTTATGGATATGATGTGTCTCTTCAACAGTTGGTAGGTAGTTGGGATAATGGTTCATCAACCTTGCCATATAGGTATTAATCAGTCGGAAAAGATAAACCCCTACACTAAAATTGGATGCGTAAAAAAGTGTGCCGTTATTCTGCTTCACGCAATCAACTGCTTTGCCCCACTGCTCTAGCCATCCAGTGGTTCCCGACACGATAGGAAGCCCTTGTTGGATACACTTAGTTATATTATTAAATGCAGCTTCAGGACGACTAAATTCAATCACAATATCGCAACTAGGGAGAGTATCCCAATCGGAGTCAACTGTAGCTACAATCTTATGCCCACGAGATAGTGCAACTTGTTCCACCTCGTGCCCCATTCTTCCATATCCTAATAAACAAATTCTCATATATCGGCACTAATCTAGTTTACATATAGGCAAAGATACAACTTTTACTATACTTCTATTCACTTCACAATCTATAAATCAGTCGGAAACGCCCTTTAATGCTTAGACTTGCTATAAAAACGCATTTGAATAGAAGATGCATAATCTACCAAGGCGCATCACTCCTATTATATAGATCCAAAAGCAAAATATTTTCGTAAACACTTGCCTGAGAAAACTATTATTGCTATCTTTGCAAACACGAAAAACGAGAGGATGCGGAGATTTCGTGTAATGCACGCAAAGCATCTATTTGATTGGTCCTGTAGCTCAGTTGGTTAGAGCACCTGACTCATAATCAGGGCGTCCTTGGTTCAAGTCCAAGCTGGACCACGTTAAAGGTATACATTTGGTAGCGACAAAAAATAATGGTACCTTTGCAATCGTTACGGGTAAGTCCTGCACGGCCAGCTCCTGGTGAACTCCCCCAGGGCTTGATCGCAGCAAGGGTAGCTGGTTGTAGCGGCGCGATGTAGATAGCTTACCCACCCGCCTCTTTAGCTCAGTTGGTAGAGCTCCTGATTTGTAATCAGACGGTCGCTGGTTCGAGTCCGGCAAGAGGCTCAAAGGGTGTTAAGGTGTGGATTTCAGCACTTTAACACCCTTTTTCTATTGTGAAATGAAGCCTATTTTGGAGGAGAGATATATGTGGTCTTTGTAGAGAGTCTTGGAAAAGATGCAGTGACTGCCAAAAACAAAAAGCTCTTTAATTTACCGATGAAAGAGGTAGATTGAAGAGCTTTAATATTGTCTCCTTCTGAAGGAGGACTGAAAACAAACTGTGATCTGCTTGGGGCTCGAACCCAAGACCCCAACATTAAAAGTGTTGTGCTCTACCTACTGAGCTAGCAGATCCCGCTTTCAAAGCTTTGCAAAGGTACATAAATATTTCAAGTATACAAAGAAATTACATTGGTTTCTCCTAATCCAACCTATTTCATAACCATTTTGCCATTAAAATGATATGCTTATAAGACTATTCTATAAATAACAGACGCTATCCAGATGAAAACGGAGACCCTATCTCGACGAAGTGACAACAATCAATAGAGGGGATAGGAATGACGTTCTTGGCGAACCTCTCTCTATTGGCTGAAAAAATGGGTATATTTACAAAATGAAATTAAGGAGGGTAGTGAATAGGGATAGAAGGATCATTTTTTGAAAGTGGCTTATGAGCGAGCAATTGGCACCATTGGCTGAGAGAATGCGCCCTACACAGCTGTCGGAGTATGTTGGGCAGGAGCATCTTGTGGCGAAAGGTGCTCCCCTGTACGAGATGCTGGAGAGTGGCCTGTTGAGGAGTTTTATCCTTTGGGGTCCTCCTGGAGTAGGGAAAACGACCTTAGCTCATATTATCAGTGAGCAGATGGGGCTTCCCTTCTTCACGCTTAGTGCGGTCTCGGCTGGGGTGAAGGAGGTTCGGGAGGTGATTCAGAAAGCCGACGAACGGCGGAGTGGCCTCTTTGGTGGTGGTAAGACACCGATCCTATTTATTGATGAGATACATCGGTTTAGTAAGTCGCAGCAAGATTCTCTGCTTCACGCTGTGGAGCGGGGAAGCATCACTCTTATTGGTGCCACAACGGAAAACCCCTCCTTTGAGGTGATTAGGCCGCTGCTCTCTCGCTGTCGGGTCTTTGTGCTGAAGTCGCTTGACGCCCATGCGTTGCAACAGCTTTTGGAGCGGGTGACGAAGGAGGATGTGGTGCTGAAGGAGTACCAGTTTGATATTCAGGAGACAGATGCCCTCTTTGCCGCTTCGGGTGGGGACGCACGGAAGCTCCTGAATATCCTTGAGCTACTAACCACTATGCCCGATGCATCCCAAAATAAGCGGGTATTGATCAATAACCAGTTGGTCGCCCATTATCTTCAGCAAAATCCAGCCGTCTATGATAAGGGTGGGGAGATGCACTACGATATTATCTCCGCATTCATTAAGAGTGTCAGAGGGAGTGATCCAGATGCAGCACTCTACTGGTTGGCAAGAATGATAGAGGGTGGGGAGGAACCCCGCTTTATTGCCCGACGGTTGGTGATATTGGCGGCTGAAGATATAGGCTTGGCCAACCCCAATGCCCTCCTGATTGCCCAGAGTGCTTTTGATGCTGTGGACAAGATTGGGTGGCCCGAGGGACGAATTCCTTTGGCCGAGGCGACCATTTACCTCGCTTGTAGCCCAAAGAGCAATAGTGCATACCTAGCTATAGACCAAGCACTGGCCTATGTGCGGAATCATACTGCCCACCCGGTACCTATGCACCTACGTAATGCACCTACAGAGCTGATGCAGGAGCTAGGGTATGGCAAGGATTATATCTACCCTCACGATTACCCTGGTCATTTCGTGGCCCAGCAATACCTACCTGATGCTCTGCTAGGAAGTAGTTTTTGGCAACCTGCCGATAACCCACACGAAGCGAGACTTGCGGAGGTGAGAAATAAGAATAAAAATCATTAGAATAAATATCATGCAGATACACAAAGGCTTTGAATTAAAGGGGCTCAACACCTTTGCAATGGCTTGCAAAGCGAGTTTTTACATTGAGCTCGAATCAAAAGAAGATATCCAGAAGCTATATCGCGACGAGTATTTCCGTACCTTGCCCATGATGATTAAGGGTGGGGGAAGCAATTTGCTCTTTATTGGCGACTTTAGGGGAGCGGTGCTGCACTACTCGGGGCAAAAGGTGGAGCTCTTGGAGGAAAATGAAGAGACCCTCCTCCTGAGGGTAGAGGCGGGTAAAAACTGGCACCAGTTGGTCCTCGAAACCACCGGAAAAGGGCTATGGGGCTTGGAAAATCTAGCCCTGATCCCTGGCGAAGTAGGGGCTTCGGCAGTCCAAAATATTGGAGCTTATGGGGCAGAAGCCTCTCAGGTGATAGAGGCGGTTCATAGCATCAATCTAGAGACAGGGGAAGAGCGTATATGGACTAATGAAGCGTGCCAATATGGTTATCGATACTCTGTTTTCAAGGAAAAGGCACAGCAGTTTGAGGTGATTTATGCGGTAGATTATCGGCTTTCAAGGTTGCCAAAGCCCGATCTTCATTATGCAGGTCTGCAGGCTCTTCGTGAGCTACCTTCTATCACTCCGAAAAGGGTTGTGGAGGAGGTGATTCGTATCCGAGAAAGCAAGTTGCCTGATCCTGAGGTGCTCCCCAATGGAGGTAGTTTCTTCATGAACCCAATTATTGATAAACCTCACTTCATTCACTTGATGCTTAAGTACCCAGAGATGCCACACTACGCTTTGCCCGAGGAGAAGTTCAAAATACCAGCCGCATGGTTGATTGAGCAGGTGGGGCTCAAGGGGGTAAGGGATGGAAAGGTAGGTACCTACCCACAGCAACCCCTCGTGATTGTCAATTATGGCGATGCCTATAGCTACGAGGTAGTAGACTTTGCCCAGCGGATCATTGAGGCAGTACGTAAGCAATTTGATATAGAGCTACACCCCGAGGTACGAATGGTGCGGAGCGGTGCACAGGAGAGCATTGGAAATATAGGAAGATAAAATGATGGGAAAGCTCACCTTTTTAGGAACCGGAACTAGTACAGGGATACCAGAAATCGGCTGCGATTGCCGCACCTGTACCTCACAAGACCCACGGGATCAGCGATATAGAGCCTCGGCACTGATTCAGTATGGGGGCGAGGATATCCTGATCGATTGCGGTCCAGATGTCCGTAGCCAGTTACTCAGCGTACAGTGCCACAATCTTGATCGTATCCTTCTCACCCACGAGCATTACGATCATACCGGTGGTATTGACGATATGCGTCCGCTCTTTAGGGATAAGCCTGAAGTGCCTGTCTATGCGGAGACCAATGTTATTCAGGCGGTCATGCGCCGACTTCCCTACGCTTTTGTAGATCACCGCTACCCCGGTGTGCCCCATATTGTGATGCACGAGGTCTCGGTGGGCACCCCTTTGGTGCTTAAGGATGGGAGTCGTGTGGAGCCCATCCGAGTGATGCATGGTAAGCTCCCAATAGTAGGTTACCTATTCGATAAATTGGCTTATGTCACCGATTGTAAAACCTTACCAGAGGAGACGATGGAGCGACTCAAAGGCATTCCTACCCTCGTGATCAATGCCCTGCGGCTCTATGAACACCCTGCGCACATCACCCTCCAAGAAGCGCTCCATTTCATTGAGGAGATAAAGCCCCAAAGAGCCTATCTTACTCACTTTGCTCATACCTTTGGCACGCACCAAGAGATCGAGAAGATGTGCCCCGAGGGGGTCTTCCCAGCCTACGACCGCTTGGAGCTGACCTTCTAAAGCAATATGAAGTCGCTCAACAGCCAAATAAATAGCCAAATACGCACTATCGCTATGGAGATGGGGGCCGATGCGGTCGGGTTTGCCCCTATTGCCCAGGTGGCAGATAGCGAAATAGCAAGGTACAAAAATTGGCTATCGCACGGCAACCACGCTAGTATGTCCTACCTAGAGCGATATATGGAGCAACGACAGCACCCCCAGTTGCTTTTACCCCAAGCCTCCTCGGTCATCATCTTGGCAGTTAGTTATTACCCCCCACAGAGGCAAGATGCAACGGCACCAAAAGTGGCTAAATATGCCCTCGGTCGAGACTATCATAAGGTGATGAAACGATTGCTCTTGGGGCTTGCCGATCGAATCCATTCTGAGGTTGCACCCCATACCTATCGGGCAATGGTAGACACCGCTCCCTTCCTGGAGCGGTATTGGGCTGAGCAGTCGGGGATCGGCTTTATCGGCCATCATCGCAACCTCATTGTACCGGAGGTGGGGAGCTTCCTATTCCTTGGGGAGTTGCTGACCTCCCTTAGGTTGGAAAGCGACCAAAGTTGCTCCCACTCCTGTCACGATTGCCAAAGGTGCCTCAAGGCATGCCCCACAGGAGCCCTCACCGAGGAGGGGCTGAATGCCCACCGATGCATCAACTATCTTACCATAGAGGATCGAGGTGCTATTCCATCAGAGCTGGCACAGCAGTTCGGACGTCGATTTTACGGTTGTGATACCTGTCAAGATGTCTGCCCCTACAACCAATCTCCTAAGCCCGCCTCACTATTCACCCCCTTCCCACAGCTCCTCCACCTCGATCGGAAGGACCTTGAGGAGCTCGATGAAAAGCATTACGCTACCCTATTCTATGGTACCTCAATGACGAGGGCAAAGCTCCCTGAGATGCAACGAAATACAGAAGTATATTTATCCAATAACCCAGAATGAAGAAAATACTATTCATACTGCCCCGAACTCTTCGCCTCCCCTTAGACCCATTAAAGAAGGCACCGTCATGACTTCTGAGCATCTGTAATTTAATAGTATTAGTGAATAATAAAGGCTACACTCAATTTTGGGTGTAGCCTTTAATCTATCTGTAGAACAAAACTGTACTGCTTAGTGGTCGTGCTCTTGTCCCTCTTCCATAGTGACGTGTATGGTTCCCTTTGGATGCTCTATAGGAGCATAGATGCTGTACAGTTTCATCGGCTTGTCACCGATGTTTTTCAAAAAGAACAAGCTAGCAATGATAACTATTTTAATATGAAGCAAATGCTTAAAAGACTTTGGGCTCAACCATTGTAAAATATGCCTGTAGTGATTTGCCCTTGAAATAATCGGTGAATTGGCTACACATAGTTTTTACCTTATTTTTGGAGAAGTCCAGCAAATCTATCGGGCAATCCTTTTCTGTTGGGAGATAATCTCTTTTTATCCGTATGCCTAAATTCGGCATAAGAGAGTATTATCTTTGCAAAAAGATAGACGTGGAATGAGGCTTCCCACATAGTGTAAGCCTCGAAAGTCAGATTCTTGATTACGATGAGAGTACTAGCGATAAGCGACACGCATGGGATGCATTGGAGAAGTGAAACACCTCCAGATGCTGATTTACTTATTCACGCAGGTGATTTTTCTATGATTGGAGCAAAGGAGGAAGCACTAGACTTCTTAGAGTGGTTTACCAACCTACCTCATAAGCACAAAGTATTCATTTGTGGAAATCATGATGAAGCACTGCTACGAGGTAATATAAATGGGTTGCCTTCAAATTGCCACTTTCTCAACTATTCAAGTGTGATTATCGAGGGAATAAAGATCTGTGGCATTCCATTTTATGTGGAGCCCTATGGTAGTAAAGAGCTCCCTCCTAGGCTAAAAGCTATTTGTGAGAATGATATTGATGTATTGGTCTCGCATCAACCACCTTATGGAATGCAAGATGTCTCAGAGTTATATGGTCATTATGGAAGCCATACCTTATTAAATATAGTAAAGAAGGTAAAACCGAAATTCCACATCTTTGGTCATATGCACGAAGATTATGGTGTGAAAGAGGAGGATGGTACTACCTTTATTAATTGTGCTTTGATGGGGGAGAGCTATGAGAGATGGACCAAATCCCCAATTCAATTTGAAGTAGGTAAATAGAGACTATTATGAAAAACTAACGGATAAGTTGCAGTGCTGTGTCTTTATTTTTAACCTTCTGATTTTCTGGTGTATATACAAGTGTTAGGATTAGTTGCATCTCGGTGATTGCTTTGTTGCAACTAAGTGATTGCTTTGTTGCATCTCGGCATTTGCTTAGTTGCAACTAAACTTTTGCTTTGATGCAACTCAATTTTATGAGCCTTCGTGCAAGAGTTTTTATTCACTCTATTACACCTTTGAAAGACACCCCCTAGGACAATTTCATTCACATAATAAAAAGGTCTCAAACATTAGCGTTTGAGACCTTTTTATTGGCTTTCTACTTTGGTCCGATAATGCAACTCCTATTATGGTGCTAGTCTTACGAGGGACCAGGTGCCATCTTGTTGGAGTTCGTATAGGAACCTATCGTGAAGTCGGCTCTCTCTCCCTTGCCAAAACTCGATTCTGTTAGGCGTGACTTCAAAACCTCCCCACGTATCTGGTCTGGGGACTCTTCTTAGAGTGCCAGTGTACTTTAGGCTCTCCTTGGCAAACTCTGCTACGATATAGGCACGGCTGGGGATCGGGTGGCTCTGAGGGGAGATCCGGGCTCCTACTCGGCTCATATAAGGTCGCTTGCTGAAGTAGGCATCACTCACCTCTGGGGCAACATGTTGGCAGATCCCTTCTACGTGAATCTGTCGCTCAAGCTGGTGCCAGAGGAAGGTGACCGATACGTGTGGGTTGTCGAGGATCTGTTGGCCTTTACGGCTCTCGTAGTTGCTGTAGAAAATAACCTTCCCATCCTTTAGCTCTTTGAGCAATACGGTTCGGGTGGAGGGGTGCCCATCGGGGGTAGAAGTAGCTACAATGATAGCTGTAGGCTCAATTACTTTTTGATGGATCGCCTCTTCCAGCCATTCCTCCATTTTCTTAATAGGGTCGGCGGGCATATCTTTTTTGGATAAGCTCCCTACTTTATAATCCCTTCTAATGTCTTCTACATGTAAGTCCATAGTAAAGTATTTCTTTAAAAGATCTCTATTTAGTTTCTCCAAAAGCTACGGTGTAGTAGCGTGATTACGGTGAATATCTCCAAGCGTCCGACCAGCATTAGGAATGAAAGTAAAAACGTATTGAAGTCGCCTAAGCTAGCATAATTGGAGAAAGGTCCGAAGGCACTGAGCCCTGGGCCTGAACTGGATATGCAGGCGATGGAGGCGGATACGGCATCGGTAAAGGAGTAGCCCTCTAGTGAAATGGAAAAGGTGGCGATAATGGATAGGGTGAGGTAGGCGTAGAAGAAGTTGTACACCTGTGTGATCACTTTATCCTTGACCACTGTGCCGTTATACCTTAATGGTACAATGGCTTGGGGGTGGGTGCGTCGGGTAAATTCATTGAGGAGATTGCGGGTGAGGATGCTGAACCTGATGGTCTTGAGCCCTCCACTAGTGGAGCCTGAACACCCTGCCACAAACATGAGGAATAGAGCAATGATCCAAAATGGTGCCCCCCAAAAGTTGTAGTCTTGAATCACATATCCCGTGGTGGAGAACAAGCTGACTACTTGAAATGTAGCGTGCTCCAATGCTTGAGGAAAAGAGGTGTAGTATTCACCGAAGTAGAGCCAAAGGGCTGAGGCAATAGAGATGACTACGATGATGGAAATGAACCAGCGGAACTCTGAATCTCGGAACAGCTTCTTGGGCTCTTTGCGAACGGTAGCGAAGTAGATCAGGGTGAAGCTGGTGGCACCAAAGAGCATAAAGATAGTAAGGACGATAATGATATAGTCGGAATTAACCTCGGCAATAGATTGATTGTAAATCGAGAATCCTCCGGTGCTGATGCAAGTGGCAGCGTGACAAACTGCTTCGTACAATGTAAAGGGACCAGCCCACAATAGGAGTACACAAAGGATGGATAGAATGATGTAGATAAACATGATCCACTTCGCCATGACGCCGATGCGGGGCACAAAACGGTCGTGGGTAATGCCGGTGGTCTCGTGGTCGTAAACTACGGAGGCACTTTCTCCTGCGAAGGGGACTAGGGCTACAATAAATACGATAATCCCGATGCCCCCGATCCACTGTGTGATACTTCTCCAAAGCAAGATGCTACGTGGGAGTGCTTCGATATCGGTGAGGATGCTGGCTCCAGTGGTCGAGAAGCCCGACATGGACTCAAAGAAGGCTTCTGAAACGTTGGGGATAAAGCCGCCTAATAGGTAGGGCATCATACCCAATAGAGATGTCAATACCCAGCTAAGGGTTACGGTGACCATACCCTCTCTTCGCCCTGTATCATAGCTATTCTGTCCTTTTCCATAGAGTGCTAGAGGCAATCCGACCACGAAATTAAGGCCAATGGTGGTGAGGAGTGCTTTGAATCCATCATCATGATAGTGCAAGGAGACGCCCAGGCATATCAGTAAGAAGATGGTTTGGAATAGGCTGAGTAGCCCTAGCACGAGGGCGACAAACTTGTAGTTGAAGCCTCGCTTGGTTTCGTATTCGTTGTGATCTATGAATGGCATATCGTATGAACTATCCAAAAAGCTTATTCAGATCCTTTGGAGAGGCGTTTTGGGAGAAAACCATCACCATATCGCCAGCTAGAATCTGAGTTTTACCTTCTACGAGTATTACTTGATCATCCCTCACCAAGCCGCCTATGGTAATTTCTTGTGGTAAATTAAGTTCCATCACCGGCTTGGTGGTGACTAATGACTTTTCACGTACGTTTATTTCGAGCACCTCACCTTGCCCTATGGATAGGGTTTTGGCATTGGAGATATCAATATTGAGTAGGTATCTGAATATGACGGAAGCGGCAATCAGCTTTTTATTGATGAGGTTGCCTATCTTCATCTCATTGGCTATGTCGAGGTAGTCGAGATTCTCTATTTGGCAAACAGAGATGGGCACCCCAAGCCTTTTGGCATTGAGGGTGGCGAGCATATTGCTCTCCGATGAACTGGTGAGGGACAAGAAGGCATCGGTTTTCTTGATCCCTTCATTGACCAATAGGTCGGGGTCCCTGCCATCTCCATGAATGACGAGGGTATGATCGGCGACCACTTCGGAGATTTTCATACACTTATCATAGTCTCGCTCTATAATCTTGATGTTCAGATCATCAGGGAGTAGCTGAGCCGTTTTGAGGGCGATTCTACTACCGCCCATGATGATGACTCTATGCACTTCTAGCTTATCCTGCCCGCAGAAGTTCCTCACCTGATCGAGGTACTTGGGCATAGAAGTGATGTAAAGGACATCATTGACCTCAATGCCATCCTGACCACGTGGTATGATGGTATGGCCATTCCGTACAATGGCCAAAATATGCATCACCTTATCCTCAAAGTCTGAGAGATTGATCAGCTTTTTCCCAACGAGAGGGGAGGAGGGAGTCACTCGAGCTGCAACGAGGTCTAGTTTCTTATCAAAGATGGTCCAATATTGCTTGGCCCACGGTAGACTAAGACTACTAACAATCTCTTGGGCGGCTAGCTGTTCGGGATAGATCATATCATCCACCCCAAGGTTGGTAAAGTGCTCTTTATAATTAGGGAGCAGGTATTCGCTATTATTAATTCTGGCTAAGGTCTTTTTGGCGCCCATAGTTTTAGCCATGTGGCAAGCAACTAAGTTGTCGCACTCCTCTGGGGTTACAGCTATGAATAGGTCGGTCCTTTCGGCACCTGCTGACTTTAGATCCTTGAAGGAAATCGGAGACCCTACGAATGGCATAATCTCCAACCTGTTATTGTAGACAAAGTCTAGATTGGTAGGCTCTGAATCGAGGAGCACAATATCATGATCCTCGTGTGATAGCATCTCAGCTAGGTGAGTGCCTACTTCTCCGGCTCCAACAATTAATATTTTCATAAGTTATTACTTAAACATCTGGATAGCTGTATCAATAAGTGATGAAGCATCCAAGCCGACATATTGATACTGAAGAGCCACAGCTCCTTGCTTAATAAACTGATCTGGTATGCCTATTCTTTTAATACGGATAGGAGTTCCCTTATCTGCATAATATTCTAGTAGGGCACTACCTACGCCACCTGCCAATGAGCCATCTTCGACCGTGATAATGGTGTCGTATTTCTCGGCTAAGTAGTCAAGCATCTCTGTATCTAGAGGTTTTACAAAACGGAGATTGACATGTCCTGGGTGATATCCGAGAGAATTTAGCTCTTTTACAGCGTGTTTGGCTTCATTGCCTACTGGCCCATAGGATACAAATGCTACCTTTTCTCCAGTTATGAGCTCTATGGACTTGCCAAGAGGTAGTTCCGAAAATGGCACTTTCCAATCTTTGCAAGCACCCTTTCCTCTTGGAAAACGTATCACAAATGGTCCTTCCTTATGATGCTTGTAGGCTGTGAACATCATCTGGCGGAGCTCTTTTTCATCTATAGGCGACATGATGGTGAGACCAGGAATGGTGCGGAGATAGGCAATATCATAAGCTCCCTGGTGTGTCATCCCATCCTCGCCCACGAGCCCAGCTCTATCTATGCACAGAATGATTGGGGCTGACTGCATCGCTACATCGTGGATTACCTCGTCATATCCACGCTGTAGAAAGCTAGAGTAAATATTGCAGAATGGTATCTCCCCTTTGAGTGCAAGGCCAGCAGCAAATGTTACGGCGTGGCCTTCTGCAATACCCACATCAAAGACACGATTGGGGTACTCGTGTTGCATAAAATTAAAGGAACTACCCGAAATCATGGCAGGAGTGATACCTACTACTCGCTCATCCATCTCTGCGAGCTCATGGAGGGTTTGCCCAAAAATCTCTTGGTATTTAAGTGGGGTGTCGGGAAGCTCAGGTGCCACATTCCTCTTACCTGTATTTGGGTCAAAGGGACCTGGAGCATGCCATACCACAGCACTCTCTTCAGCAGGTTTGTAGCCCTTGCCTTTGATGGTCTTGAGGTGAAGTAACTTTGGACCCTTGAAGTCTTTAATGCTTCTGAGGGTATTAACTAGTTCAACCACGTCGTGCCCATCAGTAGGTCCAAAGTACCGTATACTGAAGCTTTCAAAGAGATTCTTATCATTATTGATGAGTGCCTTCAGGCTATTATTGAAGCGGAGTAAATTTCTCTTCTTAGAGTCATCGATAAGCCGAAGCTTCTTCAATCCTTGATACCCCTTATGTCTGAGGCTATTGTATACTTTACTCGTATTGATTCGAACCAAATACTTACTGAGTCCACCAGTGATGGGGTCAATACCTATATGGTTGTCGTTGAGTATAATGAGTAAGTTATTGGGGTGGTTGGAGGCATTATTAAGTCCCTCAAATGCTAGGCCACCGGTCATGGCACCATCTCCAATAACAGCGACTACATTCTTCTCTTGATTTTGCAGTGATGCTCCTATAGCAATTCCTAAGGCGGCTGAAATGGAGTTGGAAGCGTGACCGGATATAAATGAGTCGTACCGACTTTCATTAGGGTGGGTAAAGCCACTTATACCTCCCCATTGGCGAAGCGTAGAGAAATCCTTTTTTCGACCCGTTAGTATCTTGTGTACGTATGACTGGTGCCCTACATCCCATACTATCTCATCATGGGGAATATCAAACACATAATGAAGCGCTACAGTCAATTCAACCACACCGAAATTGGCTCCTAGATGGCCAGGAACCTTGCTCAACGTCTCTAAGAGAAAGCACCGAATATCCTCACAGAGTTTGGGTAAGTCTGTGAGGGGCAGTTTCTTTAGATCGTCGGGTGAGCCTATTGTATCCAATAATGGGTAATTACTTTGCTCCATTTTTTATGTGTGTCAATAATAGATTGCGTTCTTATCATATATGCAAAGTTAGTCAATTCCACTCAATCTAGCACACTCGATAATTCGGGAATCGGTATTGAGAGTGTATTGATTATTTATTATCTTTGAATTATGGATAAAGGAATGATACTAAAGGACGAAATATTGGAGGACTACTATGAGTACCTCCTATTAGAGAGAAACTTGGCAAGCAATAGCATCCAAAGCTATGAAAATGATGTCAAGCACCTCCTTGAGTTTAGTGAAATGATAGGCAAGAGGTATTTGGACCTATCCTATGATGATTTGGAGCAATTCCTTTCCTATCTCGTAGATCTAGGGCTTGGCAAAAAGAGTCTTAGACGCATAGTTAGTGGTATCAAGAGCTTTTATCGCTTCTTGGAGTTAGAGGAGATTGTTACGGATAATCCTACAGAGTCACTTGAAGGGCCTATGGTATCAAGAGAGCTTCCGGAGGTTTTAACTGTAGAGGAGATTGATAGCTTGTTATCTGCTATTGACCTTAGCACACCGCATGGCGTTAGAAATGCTGCCATTTTGGAGCTATTATATAGTTGTGGGCTTCGCGTCTCTGAAGTGTGTGATATAACTTTTTCATGTCTCTTCTTGGAGGAGCGGTACATTAGAGTGGTAGGAAAAGGAACTAAGGAGCGATTGGTGCCTATGTCGGAGAGTGCTGTGGAGCGAATTAATGAATATCTACCAATTCGGCAAGCCATTATTCCAAAGTCGCCCTATCAGCATCACCTTTTTCTGAATAGAGTAAGGACAGGAATCAGTAGACAGATGATATTTATGATTATCAAAGACCTGGCTTACCAAGTTGGCTTGAAAAAGAAAATATCCCCACATACTTTGCGACATTCATTTGCAACCCATCTTTTAGAGGGTGGTGCCAACTTGCAAGCCATAAGGGATATGCTTGGTCATGCAGATATATCCACTACAGAGATTTATACCCATTTGGATAGGTCTACTCTTAGAAATGAGATATTACAGTATCATCCACGCAATCATTGATGTCCTGTTATATATTTCAGACTAATGATATCTATCAAAAATAACCCTAATAATTAAATAATCTAAAAATATGCCGAACTAATCAATATATCAAATATTTGCTCTATATTTGAAAGCGAAAGATTAGATGCCGTGGTATTGCTCATGCAGTAGTAGGTCTAGAGGGATTATTTGGTATCTATTTCTTAAGAGTTAGAAATTAATAGAAGTTATTATACACTTACATTTTAATAGTTGAAATTATGAATAAGACTGAATTTATTGCAGCTATTGCTGAAAAAGCAGAGCTTACTAAAGTTGATGCCAAAAAGGCTGTAGATGCAGGTATCGAGGTAATTACCAAAGAGATGAAGAAGGGTGAAAAAGTAGCTATCCTTGGTTTTGGTACATTCTCTGTTACTGAGCGTGCAGCTCGTGAGGGTGTGAATCCTCGCACGGGTAAGAAGATGAAGATTGCTGCTCGTAAGGTAGTGCGCTTCAAGCCAGGTGCTGCTCTTGACCTCAACAAAAAGAAGTAATGTGGTTTTAGAATCAACCACATTCAGTTACTTCTGATATAAGTGACTGATGGTTTATGCGAACTCTCACAGCATATTGATCTAGCTTTGAGGGTTCGCATTGTTTTGGCAAACCTTTTCTGTAGTCATTTGTTATACCATTAGAGACAGATATAATAAGCTATGACTTTTTCTGTGTTGGTTAGGGAAGCTAACCGAAACAGTAATCGTTGATGCTATCACTTAATAATAACATAAATGAGAAAATTATGAAGTTTGAACTTGTAAAACTACCTTATGCGCCTAATGCTTTAGAGCCAGTGATTAGTGAGAAGACTATAGGTCTTCACCATGGTAAGCACCTACAGACCTATGTAAACAATCTAAATAAGCAGATTGAAGGTACTGAGTTTGCTAATATGGAGCTCGTAGATATCGTGAAGAAGTCTGAGGGCGGTATATTCAATAATGCTGGTCAAACCCTTAATCACAATCTTTACTTCCTACAGTTTGCCCCTAAGGGAAGTGGTAAGCCATCGGCAGAGCTTCTTAAGGCAATAGAGGAGAATTGGGGTTCACTAGAGGAGTTTAAGAAGGCATTTGAAGCTGATGCAGCTTCTCTCTTTGGAGCCGGTTGGGCTTGGCTTTCTGCTGACAAGAGCGGTAAGCTCTCTATTGGGAAGTACACCAATGCAGGTAACCCTGTAGTGGATGGCCTAACTCCACTCTTGTGTGCTGATGTATGGGAGCATGCCTACTATGTAGATTACGAGAATCGTAGGCCAGAGCATCTATCTAAGATTTGGGAGATCATCAATTGGGATGAGATCAACAAGCGCTACGCGGATAGATAAATAGCTGATCACTAAGTGAATAATGGGCATATCTAGCGAAAAGCTAGATATGCCCATCTTATTTGTTTAGAACTGGCGTCTCTGCAAAGATGCCCCTCAAAAGACAGTGTTCTACAATAGCTGTTTTTTGGAAACTCTAGTGATTTGAAAGCTCTCAGAAAGTTGAGCCACTGTCTTATCGTCAATATTTCCTATCATCGACAGTGTGATAGGAGACTTTATAACCTTGTCTATATGAAAGTCAAGAACCTCCTGTAGGGTTATTGTTTTCAGGTTATCCTCAATAATCAAAGCAATATCCTTATTGTAGCCTTGACGTATATGCGAAGCAATTGTTCGGCTCTTCATCCTCATTGCTGGGTAAGTACTTCGGACATCGCTCCGCAGGGTATTTATAGCTATTTCAAGTCTATTAGGGTCATCAGGACTTCTATGTATCAGTTTATTGAGAAGCTCAATGACCTCTAGCAACTTATCAGTTTGCGTGCTTAGGTATACTAGTAAATCTGTTTGCCCGTCATGGATAGAGTGGGGTGCAAAACTTGCAAAGCTACTTACACTGTATGCTAAAGAACGATACTCACGGATTTCTTGAAATAGGAGTGAGCTCATTCCACTGCCTAGATAGGTCGAATAAACTCTGAGAATACTCTTTTCATAGTCCGATAGTACTCCCATAGGTAGATACCCTTTTATGACTACTTGAGTAGCACTAGGCTCATTGTGGAGTAGAATGCGATTGCCAGATGGGAGGACAGAGGGCACATAAAAGTAGCCCTCTCCACATTCTGATATGGCATCTAGATTGAAGCTACTCTTGATGCAAGAGGCGACCTTCTCTATCTCTAGCTTTCCAGTGTAGTGAATATCCAGTTCTGATTGTAGTAGATGGTGAAACTCTTCCACCATATCTTGGGCTTTCAGCTGCTTTATTTTAGACAGTGAAAGGTCTGCCTTGTAAGGTGCCTTTTCTCCATATCTTGCCAAGTCCAATAGTCGCTTTGAGAGCTCCGTGATATCAGCCTTTATCGCTCTATCTGAAATCTTCCTTGCCTCAATTAGCTTCTTAATCTGAGGCTTTTCTACCTTTATATCGTTCAAAATGGAGCCAACAAGTGCTATTGTCTCACTAAGGTAGTGGTCAAATCCAGAAATCCGAATACAGAAGAAACTAGGTTTGGACTCATAGGTGATAGTCGCCCCCAAACTTTGTAACCTTTGATTTAGCTCGTGTGCACTCATTTCGGCTCCACCAACTAAATCCAAATATTGCTCTAAATAAGTTTGGAGTGGGTGATAATAGGATTGACGGAAGAAGAGCAAATCGAGAGAAAAAAGATCATTAATCTCATTACCCACCTTATATAATCGAACCAGATCATTTGCCGACAAATCCCTCTGCTCCGCATCCTTTTTGAAGTCCAAATACTTCATAGGTAGCTTCGGGATTTCTAGCGTCTCTAGGTGTCGTGAAAATTCAGACTTCGCACCTTGATTCGGTGCTTTCACGGGCTGGTAGGGAGGCTTTGGTAGCTTTTCAACGGCATATCTTCCAGTTTGCTTCTTAACCTCCAGATAGTTGCCGTCCAAATATTTTTGTGCCACCTCCACCACCTCTTCCTTGCTTATTGAGCTAAGCAAATCCAATTCCCTCATCAGGTCACTCCACGTTTCATTCTGTGCAAAAAGTGACGAAAGAAGCTTAGCTTTCTGTTCGCTCGACTCTAATTGTAGGAGGTTGGCCTTGTACAGCGATTGTTTCACCTCCTCTAAAGCTTGAGTACTAAAATCCCCTCTTTTAATTCTATCGATTGCCTTTTGGACCCTTCTTTTAACTAGATAAGAGCTTTGGAGCAACTTTGGCATGATGTAGACCCCAAACAGCCCCATATCATTGAGTGCAAAGTTGATAGCCGCTGCCTCCATCACCTTTCCATCGATCGTAAGCCTATCCAGTAGCCCCGTTTTGCCATCGTTATTCAAAAGAGACTGTACCAAGGACAATGCTACCTGGTCCGGATGATTATTGGGTACCGTGTGCCAAATGAACCCCAGCCCCTTCACAAATGGGATAGGTACCTTTATGGTCATTTTCTCGTGTCCATTAAAAGGCATGGGCTGAGGGAGCTGCAAAGGTTTCCGACCACCCGATTTGATTCTTCCGAAAGTCCGCTCAAGCAGAGGTAGTAACCCCTCCTCCTTGATATCTCCAGTCAAGATCAGAGCCATATTCTCGGCATAGTAGTACTCTCTGAAAAATTCTTCCATCGCACGAATATCGGGCGATTTCAGAGCTTCAGTACTACCGATAATTGGATATCTATAAGGGTGGGGGGCTGCCAAGCGCTCCATAATTCTCTGAATCGGTTCTGTACTGATATTATTGGAGTACATATTCTTCTCCTCATAGACTGTCTCCAACTCACTTTGAAAGAGCCTAAATACAGGGGCAATCATCCGTTCACTATTCAGCTCGCACCAATGCTCCAGATACTGAGGCGAGAACGAGTTGTAAAATAGAGTATAGTCGTACGATGTGCCAGCATTCAGCCCACTCCCTCCATACTTCGAGATCAGGTGATTGAAGTCATTAGGGATGGCATACTTTGTAGCTTCAATATTAAGCTCATTAATTTTGCTTTGCACCTTCTCCCGTTCGGCACTATTTTTAGCTGTTTGTAGCTTTGAATATTGTTTGGTTATCTCCTTCAGAATAGGTGCTTCCTGCTCATAATCCACCGTGCCAATTCGTTGAGTTCCCTTAAACATAATATGCTCAAAATAGTGTGCTACGCCACTATTAGGGGTCTCCTTAGCACCAGCCCTTACCACCACCTGTCCATATACTTTAGAATCAGATGAGTCAGTAGAGATCCATACAGTCAGACCATTATGGAGAATAAACTCCTTAACTGATTCATTCATAAATGATTATTTCTCCCCTTCTAGGTTTAGGTGAATAATCACCACTTCGCTGAGAGTGCCAAGCAATATAGGTGAAGACGAAAAGCCCAATCCAGAGCTAGTAATATAATGCGTTACTCCTCTGTGTAGATATCCATAAGAGTTTTCAAAATTGAGCCATACTAACCACTTAAAAGGGATAAACTGGCCATCGTGAGTGTGTCCATGCAGAGCTAAGTCAATTCCTAGATCCCGCTCCACATCTGGTTCAATGGGTTGGTGATCAAGCAAAATGGTAGTGGCTCCCTCTGGTACCTGCTCCACAAGTGATTTCAATGGAAGTCGATTACTCTCATTATAGGCATCATCACGGCCGATCAGATAGAGGGAGTCCGATAGCTGCACCACACTATCCACAAGGAGCGTGCCCACCTCATCTAACCACTTCCGCTTAGGCTCATTATCTATATAATACTCATGATTACCGAGCACATGAAAGATACGCGACTTATCAGAGTGCAAGCTAAGGAGTAGCTCAGATATCTCAGGGTCCCGCTCCACGTAATCAAAGTAGTAATCCACCTGATCCCCACCTACCAATACATAGTCTGGCTGCTCATCTTGCACCATCTTTACCATCTTCTGTAGCACCTCCTTTTGCACCAGTTCACCTATGTGTAAGTCGGTAATAAAGGCCACCTTAAGTTCTTTCGGAGTTCCATTGTAGGGGAGTGTGATGTGGTAGTGCGTTGCCACTGGATTTATGGAGTTGTAATAGCCTTTAATACAGAGCGCTCCAGTAATAGGAAGCAACACGATGAGAAGCCAACTACGTAATTTTAGCCTTAGTTCTGCCTGCTTCACCACATTAAGTTTCCCCAAAAGCCAAATGATGAAGTAGCCACAGAGTAGGGGCATCATTAGGATCACTATAAATACATAGTAATTGGTAAATAGAGAGGTGCCCACTCTTAGATACTCACCCCTAGAGTGGTAAAGCACCTTAGATATCACGATCACCAGGAAGTATAGTAGTTCGAAAACAACCCAACCAATCGCTATCCTACGCCACTGAGAGCCTTTTTTAGTGGCCCACCATACGCAAAGTAGAAACAGAGCATTCAGTAGCACCTGTCCCGCCAGGGATATCAATAGCATCCTCATACTTTCTTTTCCTCTTTATGTTTCCTGAAAAATAGCACGATTAACGTTAAAGATATGGTAAAAGAGAGCACATCAGCCACCGGAGTTGCCAGCCAAACCCCTTTCAGCTCCCATATCATTGGAAGGAAGTAGATCAGAGGGATCAAAAAGGCTACCTGCCTAGAGATACTAAGGATCATTGCCTGCTTCGCCGAACCAATACTTTGGAAGAAGTGGACACAAGTTACCTGAAAACCAACAGCCCAAAACGCCATATTCTCAATCCTCACAGCCTCCTTAGAGACACGGATGAGCTCATCATCAGTAGTGAAGCACCGCACCAGCCCCTCTGTGAAAAGCTGAGTAATCACGATGCCCACCACTCCTATTATTACGTTGAGCCTCACCGTTTTGATAAAAGCTTCCTTCACCCTATGGATATTTCCTGCCCCAAAGTTATAGCCCACTACCGGTTGCATTCCAATAGCCAAACCGAGGATAAATAAAAAGATAGTGGTGCTAATACTATTAGAGATCCCATGGGCACCCACCGCATAGTCGCCTCCATAAGCTACTAGGCTACTATTCTTAAATAGGTGCACCATACTTGCTGCCAATTGCATCACAAAAGGTGCTACCCCAATACTCAGAATCCCCCATACATAGCCCCACTGGAGCTTGAAATTCTTAGCACGAATGCGGAGAAAGGCACCAGTATCTGTAAAGTGATGCATCACAAAGAGCATACCCACAAACATGCTCAGCACCGTAGCCCATGCTGCTCCCTTGATTCCCCATCCTAGTCCGAAAATAAATAGGGCATCAAAAGCCACGTTCAGCACCGCCCCAATAATCATCGTCACCATCGCTTTGCGAGGATACCCAGTCGCCCTCATCACCGAATTGTACGAAAAAGTGAGGTTCGCAAAGATATTCCCCGGGATCACTATCCCTAAGTAGTCCATGGCATAGGGAATCGTATCAGCCGAAGCGCCAAAGGCATAGAGCATCGGTTCCATCAGTAGGTAGCAGAGAGTGATGGTAGAGAGACTCAATACTACAGAGAGCACAAAGGCATTACCCAATAGATTTTCCGCTTCTCCTCGCTTCTTCTGCCCAAGCAAGATAGAGATCCTAGAGGAGGCTCCTACACCTACTAGGATCCCAAAGGCTTGTAAAAAGATAAGGATCGGAAAGGTGAGTGCCAAGCCCGAAATCGCCAAGCCTCCCACCCCTTGTCCAATAAAGATCCTATCCACCAAATTGTAGAGCGAATTGACCATCGTCCCCACAATCGACGGTACCGCATAATACCTGAGTAGCTGCCCAATAGGAAGCGTGCCCAGGTCATACGTCGTGATCGTGTTGCCTTTACCTCCGCCCATACTTTTATCCTAGCCTGCTAATCCGCTGAAGCTTCTCTTCATCTAGCACCTTAATCCGTCGCCCATTCAGAGCCACTACCCCCTCCTCCTGAAAGGAGCGAAGCGTCCGCACCGCATTGCTAGTAGTCATATTACTTAGGTCCGCCAACTCATTACGCGTCAGATAAGCCCTAATAGTCCGCCCGTCTGCCTCAGTGCCATACTTTCTCCGCAAAAGTAGAAGCGACTCCGCCAGCCGGCCCCGCGTGTGCTTTTGGGTCAGCGTAATCGTCAATTGATTGCGCTCCCTTAGTCGCAAGGCCAGGTCATTCATAAAGTAGAGCCCCACACTCGCATTGCTACGAATGATCGTCTCCAGGCTACGGATCGGTACCAAGCAAATAAGACTCGTCTCCACTGCCGTAGCACTCGTTAGCGGGTTCTCTCGTGCAAAGTAGGCTTCATAACCAAAAAACTCACGTGCCCTAACGAGACTGAGTATCTGAGTGCGGTCAGCCTCCTGCGTCACCTTCACCTGCCCATCCACCAAGATAAATGCATTCTGCGGAATCACCGTAGCATCATAGATCACCTCACCACGTTTATAGATATAGTAACTGCTCCAGATCAAGAGCTCCTCCCGCTCATGATCCGAGAGAAGCCCCCAAAGCTGTGGCATAATATTTGATAGGTGCGGGCTATGCTCCTTCTTTACTTCACTTCTTTCTTTCATCACATCTCTCTAAACCTCCTACAAAGGTACCAATTTTTTACCTCATCATACCTCTATGGCACAATGGTGCCAGAGGTCGCGTTGTACGTCGCACCTACCTAAGAGCAGACACCTGAGTACCAAGCGTTGAAGAGCTCATAGAGAGAGGGCTTGAATGGGCGTATACACAAAGGTAGATGAATAACGCTAAGGCCTTCATAAAAGCTCTATCCTAGTAGAGTGAAAAATGAGATGCAACTAAGCAATCGGCGAGATGCAACTAAGCATTTGCCGAGTTGCAACAAAGCAAAAGCTTTCTTGCAACTCAGTAAGCGATTTTATATAGTATTGAGTTTTAGGCAATTGCGACTAGGGTCTCTATGCCCCCTATTTTAGGTGGATTTTCACCTTGTTATGTGGGTCGAATATTGTAGAGACTGTTGCACGAAGGCGATCTATGGCGTTGCTATCGGAATTCGGGTTCGATCACGTACGTGAGTACGCTCCCTTCACCCTCATCCTCAGCGCCTTGCATCTCATCCTTCGTACAAAGTCTCGGCACATTTGAAGCAAATGTGCGAGAATGGCACTTCGTGCAACATTCTCATTGTAGTACCTCGTGGTGGTAAGTATGGATTTGGTACTGATATAGTTCCTATGACTGGTATTTATAATGCCCTTCCCCGCCACTCTCTCCTTCGTCAAAGTGGAACCTAATGTGAAAACCGAAAGGTTGGTTGGGGAAGGAGTGAGGCGAGATGGTGTCTTGCTATTTTCCCTAAATATTAAAACCTTGATGCACCACTTTACCTCCGAGGGTCTATTTTTTTTTGAAGCTTTAATAGTGAAACGGGTGTGGATCTCACTATTTATATATAAGTTTGCTCATCAAAAGGGTAGGTGACAAAGTGAGGGCAGATTGCTTTCGCTTAGTAGGTTGTCCTTTGAAAGTGTGAATAATATATATATGAGTATATGAATATGTTGAGTAATCAAGAGATGGGGCGGGAGTTTGAATTGTATGCACATAAGCATCTTGGGATTAATTCTCAATTGGTGAGTGACTATACTAAGATGGTTAGCAGCAGTGCTGTAGCGGAGGGGTATATCTCTCCCACCATTATAGAGGAGCGGCAGATGAATGTGGCACAGATGGATGTATTTAGTCGATTGATGATGGATAGGATTATCTTTCTTGGCTCCGGCATTAATGATTACGTGGCCAATGTGGTGCAGGCACAGCTGCTCTTCCTAGAGACGAGCGACCCTGGCAAGGATATTTCGCTCTACATTAATAGTCCTGGTGGCTCCGTCTATGCTGGCTACGGGATCTATGATACGATGCAGTATATCAATTGTGATGTGAGCACCATTTGCACTGGAATGGCGGCAAGTATGGGCGCGGTATTATTAGTGGCTGGTACAGAGGGAAAACGGTATGCGCTCCCTCACTCTAGGGTGATGATACACCAACCGCTGGGTGGTGCTCAGGGTCAGGCGTCGGATATGGAGATCACGGTACGGGAGATCATCAAGGTGAAGCAGGAGCTCTTTGAGATACTTAGTCGACATACTGGCAAGACGGTAGAGGAGATTGCCAATGATAGTGACCGCGACTACTGGATGACTGCCGATGAGGCGCTCGCCTACGGTGCGGTGGATAAGGTACTTCGGAAAGAAACTAAGTAATAGTCTATATTGTATCAATGGCAAAACGAAATCATTCGGAGCACAATCAGGAGGAGCGGTGTGATATCTGTGGGCGGCCTGCCAGTATGGTGGACTTCTTGGTGCCGGGGCCGGTGGGAAATCTCTGCGATGAGTGTGCTACTACGGTTCATAAGGCGGTAGAGGAGGTGCGGCATCAGCAAGCGCATAGGGGGAGGTTCGCTCTGCCAAGTATGGATGAGCTGCCTAAACCTCGTGAGATGGTTGCTTTTCTAGACCAGTATGTAATTGGGCAGGAGGAGGCAAAGAAGACCCTATCCGTGGCTGTCTACAATCATTATAAGCGACTGATCTACAACGAGCAAAATGCTTCGAAAACTAAGCTGAATAGTGGCGATGCTCATGATGTAGAGCTCCAAAAGAGCAATATCATGATGGTAGGACCTACTGGCACAGGTAAGACTTTAATCGCCAAGACGATTGCAAGGATGCTCAAGGTGCCATTTACCATTGTGGATGCGACTGTATTTACCCAAGCTGGCTATGTGGGGGAGGATGTGGAGAGTATCCTCTCGCGATTGCTACAAGTGGCAGACTATGACGTGCAGGCAGCTGAGCGTGGAATCGTCTTTATAGATGAGATGGATAAGATCGCCCGCAAGGCGGATAACCCCAGTATCACCCGCGATGTGGGGGGTGAAGGGGTGCAGCAGGGGCTCTTGAAACTATTGGAGGGGGCCGATGTGAATGTACCACCTGAGGGAGGTCGTAAGCATCCGGAGCAGAAGATGGTGCTAGTGAATACGGAGAATATCCTCTTTATCTGTGGAGGTGCGTTTGAAGGCATTGAGCGGAAAATCGCTAAGCGCAAGAATACTCGTGTGGTGGGCTATGCAAATAAAATGAGCCATCGTTACCTCGATAGTGATGACGAGAGCCTACTGAAGTATGTTGAGCCTGCCGACTTGAGGTCATTCGGATTGATTCCCGAGCTGATCGGTAGGGTACCGGTACTCACTTATCTGACCCCACTCGGTCGGGAGGCACTGAAGTCGATACTGACGGAGCCAAAGAATGCGATCGCGAAGCAATATCAAAAGTTGATGTCGCTAGAGGGTATCACTCTGGAGATAGATGATGCAGTGTATGAGCTGATTGTGGATAGAGCTATTGCTCTAAAGACAGGGGCTAGAGGGCTGCGCTCGATATTTGAGGAGCTTATGCGAGATGTAATGTATGAAGCTCCATCATCTTCTAAAAAGAAGGTGCGGGTGACGGCTAAGATGGCGGAGGAGATCTTGGGTGAATAGGGTATGCCCTTTTTGGGCGGTGCCTGATCGGACAGGTCTGACGACCGATAGAAGGTGACGCAAGGCTTTTTAATTTTGAGCCTGGTGGGGTGCCCAACTCACAAGGCGTCGAGGAAGATGGGGTATGGGGTTCTTCCCAGTTGGTCGGAGCTATCGCTCCTCCGACATGGGTGCTACAACAAATCGGATCTCCTCGGAGACCCTTGTAGTGGGGAGGGTGGTGGAGTTTATTTTTTTGAGTGGTGTGGTATTTGTAGGTGGTATCAACTTTTTTTGGTACCTTTAAGCATTGGAAGTTTTTAGGACTTATGAATTAAGTGTTTTTTAGGAGAACTCTCTATGAATGCTCTAGATACTATTGATAGCCAATTGAAAGCTAAATTGTTTAAGGTGTTGAAGCAGTTTTTTGGCTTTGATGCCTTTAAGGACTTGCAATTTGAAATCATCAGCAGTGTATTGGGGGGGCAAGACACCTTTGTCTTGATGCCCACTGGTGGTGGAAAGTCGCTCTGCTATCAATTGCCTGCTCTAGTATTAGAGGGGACGGCTATCATCATCTCTCCATTGATTGCCTTGATGAAAAATCAGGTAGATGCATTGCGTGCCAATGCAAGTGATGAGAGGATTGTGCATTTTATGAATTCCTCTCTCTCTAAAGCTCAGTTAGAGCAGGTGCATGATGACCTGAGAAGTGGGGTGACGAAGATGCTTTATGTGGCACCTGAGAGCCTGACAAAGAAAGAAAATGTGGATCTGCTGCATGAGATTAACGTCTCATTTTATGCCGTAGATGAGGCACACTGTATTTCGGAGTGGGGTCATGACTTTCGCCCAGAGTATCGAAGGATACGAGAGGTGGTGGAGGAGATTATGGTACGCCCGATTATCGCTCTTACCGCTACTGCCACGCCTGTGGTGCAGGAGGATATCATTAAGTGCTTGGAGATGAAGCAGCCCAATATCTTTATGAGCTCTTTTAACCGTCCCAATCTGTACTATGAGGTACGGAAAAAGGATGAGGATATTGATAAGGATATCATTAAGTTTATTAAAGCACATGAGGGTAAGACCGGCATCGTATACTGTATGAGCCGGCGTAAGGTGGAGCTATTTGCAGAGGTGCTGAAAACGAATGGCATCAAGGCGATGGCTTACCATGCGGGTATGGAGAGTGGGGTGCGTGCAGAGGCACAAGACTCCTTTATCAGTGAGGATATTGATGTGATTGTAGCTACCATCGCATTTGGCATGGGGATTGACAAGCCCGATGTGCGATATGTGATCCACTATGATATCCCGAAAAGCTTGGAAAGCTACTATCAGGAGACGGGAAGGGCGGGGAGAGATGGAGGCGAAGGAATTTGCATTGCATACTACTGCGATGAGGATATTCAGAAGCTCCGAAAGCTCTTACAGAGCAAAAACAAAAGTAATAATGAGCGTGAGGTGGGTCGCCAGCTACTTGATGAGATCACTGGCTATGCGACCTCTCCGATATGTCGAAGAAAGTATATACTACATTATTTCGGTGAAAAGTATCATTTTGATAATTGTCATAACTGCGATAATTGTTTGAGTCATAGAAAATCTGTGGAAGCAAAAAATGAATTACGATCTATTCTTCAGGCAATTAAGAGCTTGAAGGAGGAATTTAAGACAGAGTATATTATCAACTTTGTAATGGGTGTGGATAGTGCCGATATTGAGAACTTTTGCCACACCGAATTAGAAGAGTTTGGCTGCTGTAGTGATATGGAGGTGGAGGTGGTTGAAACGATCCTACAGCAAGCTCTGATTGATGGTTATATTGAGAAGGATGTAGAGCGTTTTGGCGTGGTGGAGCTCACCAAAAAGGGGAAAACCTTTATCAAGAGCCCAAAATCTTTCCAGATACATATAGAGGATGATGATGACTTAGAGATCCCCACAGAGGAGAGTGCTACTGGAGGCGCAGGAGTGGCTGATCCACAGTTATTCTCAATTCTAAAAGACCTGAGAAAGAAGATGGCGAAGCAGTTGGATCTGCCTCCCTATGTGATTTTTCAGGAATCGAGCCTACAGGATATGGCTACCTTTTATCCTATCAATGAAATGGAGCTCCAGAATATTTCGGGGGTAGGACTGAGTAAGGCAAAGAAGTATGGCAAGCCATTTTTGGAGGTCATTAGTGAGTATGTACATGATAATGAAATAGACCGCCCTGAAGATATCCGTATTCGTACGGTGCCTAATAAGTCGAAGCTAAAGGTCTCTATCGTGCAAATGATCGACCGAAAGGTATCCCTAGAGGATATTGCCAATACTTACAATCTCGACTTTCCCGAATTGCTCAGTGAGCTGGAGGCAATCGTATATAGCGGCACGAAAATCAATATCAACTACTTTATTAGTGATGTAATGGAGGAGGAGGCTATTGATGAGATCTTTGACTATTTCAAGCACTCAGTGACGGATGATATTGAGACGGCTATGAGTGAATTGGGAGTATATGAAGAGGAGGAGATAAGGCTGATTAGAGTGAAGTTTATTTCGGAGATGGCGAACTAAGTTATATGAAAGGAAATAGGGTAATTGGGGCGCTGGTGGGGACTTTATTGCTAGCCCAAGTTTCTTGTACGAAAAGTAAGCAGATTGATTCGCTTGACGGCTTGGTTACTTGGGAGGCTGTAGAGGCATCGACTGAGTATATTGACCCTTACGTGCTTGAAGAGTGGGAAGGCGATGATGCCATGCCATCGTGTAAAGTAGATATAAAAATGTCGTATCCGACTTTTTCGGATAATAACTATACCGAGATACAAGACAGCTTGGTAAAGTCTATAGCGCAGCGAATTTACCCGGCTCCTTTGGAAGACTTTTCAAAAGAGGGAGTCAAGGCTCATCTCGAAAAGTATGTGGAAGAGCAGGTGGGAGATTATAAGCTCGACTTAGAGCAGGCTAAAAAGCTCAACTTTGATGTTGGCTCCTACAGCGTTTTCAGCCGAGAGTATGAGTATAGCGATAGTATTACTTATTCGGAGCATGGTATTTTGTCTTTGATTTCGAAGACAATTGAATACTCAGGTGGCGCACATGCCAATCAGTTCGCTTCTACCCTTAATTATAATCTAAATGATAAGGCATTAATTACTGTTTCGTCGCTATTCAAGGAGCCTAATGATGAGGATTTGCTCGACTTGTTATTTAATGCTTTGATGCACTCTTTTGAGGTGGAAACACGTGAAGAACTTGAGTATAAGGGGGTCTTCAATTATCATGCCTTAGAAGTGACCAATAATCTCTATTTTGATAAGGATGGCATTACGTTTTACTACAATCCATACGAATTGGCTACTTACTCAACTGGTCCGATAGAGTTGCATCTATCTTACGACGAATTGGCCCCTTACTTTACTAATGAATACAAGAGACTTGGAAAGCATGGCGAGTGAAATAAGGGAGGTAATTGGAAGGTATTTCCCCAATCTTTCGGAGAAGCAGTGGGAGCAGCTGGAGGCACTTCCAGCACTTTATAAGGAATGGAACGAAAAGATCAATGTGATCTCACGGAAGGATATTGATAATCTAGTGGTTAATCATATTCTGCACTCTATGAGTATCGGTTTGTATACCGATTTCAAGCCGATGACCGCTATTCTAGACGTAGGTACGGGGGGCGGTTTGCCTGGAATTCCTTTGGCTATCCTGTTCCCCGAATGCCAATTTACGCTTATTGATAGCATCGGCAAGAAAGTGAAAGTGGCAACAAGTATTAAAGAGGCTATAGGGCTAAGAAATACTTTGGTGCTACAATCGAGGGCTGAAGATATGGGAGCAGGGTTCTTTGATTTTATCGTTAGTCGTGCAGCGATGCCTATGAAGAATCTAGTTCGTATTGGAGAGGATATCATTGATACGAGCGACCAATCTAATACCTTGAGAAATGGGGTGATTGCGCTCAAAGGCGGTGATCTTACGGAGGAGCTAAAGCCATTTCGCAAGTCGATTAAGGAGGTGGAACTGAGTACTTATTTGCCAGATTTGCCTTTTTTTGAGACGAAGAAGATAGTTTATTACCCTGTTAGATAATCTCTATTATGCTACAATATAAGCGGTTTACGGTGAATATGGTACAGGTCAATTCCTACCTTCTATGGGATGAGACCAATATTGCTTGTATCATTGACCCTGGCTTTTCGAATGAAAGGGAGTGCCAAATGCTCTGCAACTTTATGGAACAACACCAGTTGCAACTGGAGCGGTCGTTGGCGACGCACTTGCACTTTGACCATGTGCTAGGGGCAAGGTTTATAGAGGAGCACTTCGGGATTGAAACGGAAGCGACTTCGCTCGAGATTTCGCGTCTCCCTTCTATTGAGCAGCAATTAGTGGCCTTTGGTATTCCTGCCGAGGAAGGTAGTTTTTCTTTTACTCCAAAGCCGTTGAAGGGCTCTGTGCACTTCGGTAATACGACGCTGGAGGTGCTGAAGACCCCTGGACACTCGCCAGGGCATGTGACTTTTTACGACTCCACTAGTGGGGTAATGCTCTGCGGTGATGTGCTATTTAAGAATGGAATGGGGCGCTATGACTTATGGGGTGGAGATTATGGCACGTTGATGAACTCAATAGGCCAATTACTGCAATTACCAGAGGAGACGGTGGTGCTATCGGGGCATGGTCCAGAGACAACGATTAAGGCAGAAAGAGCTAATTTTTGAACACAACAATAAGAGGCCTAAATCTGTTATATAACTGATGACAAACAACACTTTACAAGATAAAACAAATGCGTATGAACACCAATGATTTTACAATTCGTCACGTGGGGGTAACCAACCACGATGATGAGCAGAAGATGCTGAAGAGCATCGGGGTAGAGAGCATTGATAAGCTCTTAGACAAAGTTTATCCTGCAAATATTAGGCTCAAAGAGGAGCTGGACCTACCTGAGCCTATGACGGAGCGGGAGCTGATAGAGCATATCAATGAACTCGGACAGAAAAACAAGGTATTTACCTCTTATATCGGTATGGGATGGTATGATACCTATACACCAGCTGTTATCCAGCGTAATGTGCTTGAGAATCCAGGGTATTACACCTCTTATACTCCTTATCAGGCAGAGGTTTCTCAAGGTCGCCTTGAGGCTCTATTTAACTTCCAGACCGTGATTACGGAGCTTACAGGCCTTCCTCTAACCAATTGCTCGCTACTAGATGAAGCTACTTCTGGTGCGGAGGCTGCCTCTATGTTGTTGAATATTAGAAGTAGAAAGCGTAAAAATGCTAATAAGCTGTTTATTGCCGAGGATCTATTCCTCTCTACGAAGGGTGTGATCCGTACTCGTGCAGCCCGCTGGAATGTTGAGGTAGTAGAGGGTAAGGCTTCTGACTTTAACTTCGCAGAGGACTACTTTGGTGCTATCGTACAATATACTAATGACCACGGTGAGATAAAGGACTATAAGGAGTTTATCGCAAAAGCTAAGGAGAAGGAGATTAAGGTGGCTGTGGCTGCAGACCTTATGTCGCTCGTGCTGCTCACTCCTCCAGGTGAGATTGGCGCGGACATTGTCTTTGGCTCAGCTCAGAGGTTTGGAGTGCCTATGTACTTCGGAGGTCCTTCTGCTGGGTATTTGGCTTCTACCGATGAGTACAAGCGTGTAATTCCAGGGCGTATTGTAGGTATCTCTAAGGATCCTAATGGAAAGAATGTTTTCCGCCTAGCACTACAGACGCGTGAGCAGCATATCAAGCGTGAAAGAGCCACCTCAAATATCTGTACAGCACAGGCTTTGCTCGCCACGATGAGTTCTTTCTATGCTGTGTATCATGGCCCTGAAGGCCTTAAGGATATAGCTGGCCGAATCCATACTTATGCTGTAGTACTCAGCAAAACACTAGCTAAAATGGGCTATACTCAGTCCAACAAGCAATTCTTTGATACCCTTTATATCACTGGGTTGAGCAAAGATGAGCAAAGCAAGATTAGGGAGATTGCTCTTGATTGCCAAGTAAACTTCAGGTACTATGAGGATGGGGCGATTGGTATTAGTGTAGATGAGACAACACTGCTATCCGACCTTGGTACTCTATACTATATTTTTGCTACTGCTAAGGGTATTGAGGTGCCTACGCCTGAGTTACCAAATGAGTACATTCAAGTGGAGGATCAGTTCCGTAGGACCAGCGACTTCCTACAGTTTGAGGTATTCCAAAAGTACCATACTGAGACGGAGCTGATGCGCTACATTAAGCGGCTAGAGAAGAGGGATATTTCTCTAGCACAGAGTATGATCTCTTTGGGCTCTTGTACTATGAAGCTCAATGCTGCTGCAGAGCTCTTTATCCTCTCTAATCCTCAATTTGCCTTTATCCACCCTTATGCTCCTGCAGATCAGACGGAGGGGTATATTGAAATGCTAGATAATACAGCCAGCTTGCTAGGTACTATCACGGGTCTACCAGGAGTGTCGTTTATGCCAAATTCTGGTGCGGCTGGTGAGTACTCAGGTATTCGTGTCATAACTGAGTATCTCAAGGCTCAGGGAGAGACTCAGCGTGACCTTATCATACTGCCAGCCTCAGCACACGGTACCAACCCTGCTACAGCATCATTGGCAGGTTATGAGATTATCATTGCCGATACGGATGCCGATGGTAATATTGATGTGGATGACTTCGTGAAGAAGGCTACGGATAATAAAGACCGCTTGGCTGCAACTATGATTACCTATCCTAGTACCCATGGTATCTTTGAGGCAGAAATACGTAAGTTGATTGATACGGTACATGAGTGTGGTGCCCTGGTATATATGGACGGTGCCAATATGAATGCACAGGTCGGTTATACCAATCCTGGATTTATGGGTGCTGATGTATGCCACCTCAATCTGCATAAAACCTTTGCTATACCTCACGGAGGTGGCGGTCCAGGCGAGGGTCCAATATGCGTTACTGAGAAGCTAAAGCCTTATTTGCCAAGCCACGCTGTAGCTTATGGGCACGACTTTATCCCTGTAGCTGCTGCTCCATTTGGTAGTGCTGCAATTGTGGGAATTACCTATGCCTACATCCGTATGCTAGGTCGTGAGGGTCTAAAGCGTGCAACCAGTACAGCAATCCTCAATGCCAACTATATGGCGTCTAGGCTGAAGGACACTTATGGTATTACTTATAGTGGACATACTGGCTATGTAGGTCACGAGCTGATTCTTGAGTGCCGCAAGGTGAAGGAGATGAGCGGTATTGACGAAAATGATATCGCTAAGCGTCTGATGGACTTTAATTACCATGCACCTACGCTATCATTCCCAGTTCACGGTACACTGATGATTGAGCCTACCGAGAGTGAGTCGCTTGCTGAGCTAGATCGCTTTATCAGTGTGCTGGAAACGATTTGGGATGAAATCCAAGAAGTGGCTAATGGTACTGCCGATAAGGAGGATAACGTTTTGAAGAATTCTCCTCACCCACTTTACGAGGTGGCTGGTGATAATTGGACCCATCCATATTCACGTGAAAAGGCTGCCTTTGCACTACCATATCTAAAGGATGATAAGTATTGGACTAATGTGGGAAGAGCAGATAATGGATTTGGTGACCGCAACCTTGTTGCTACCTATTCATGCTGTGAGTTTTAGTCCGTATCTTTGGACGTAATAACTATACTGATATTTAGGGGCAAGGCAGAAATGCTTTGCCCCTAAATTTGTTTATGCATTTTATTGAGCCCCAAACATTAGGCAATACAAGCTGAATTGAGTAACTTTGCACAATAATTGTAGGGGAGTGTGATTTTGTTTTTTCGGATGTAATAAATGATATGGAGTACAAGTTTACAGAGATAGAAAACAAGTGGCAACAGTATTGGAAGGAGCACAAGATATACAAGGTGACTGAGGAGGGCTCTAAACCTAAGTTTTATATCTTGGATATGTTTCCTTATCCCTCTGGAGCTGGATTACATGTGGGACATCCACTCGGGTATATTGCCAGTGACATCCTAAGTCGATATATGCGACATAAAGGGTATAATGTACTCCACCCTATGGGTTACGACGCCTTTGGTTTGCCAGCTGAGCAGTATGCTATTCAGACAGGGCAACACCCAGAAAAGACGACTCAAATTAATAGCAAGAGGTATCGTGAGCAACTTGATAGCATCGGCTTTAGCTATGATTGGAGTAGGGAGGTGATGACTTGCGATCCAAAGTTTTATAAGTGGACTCAATGGGCATTCATTGAAATGTTTGAAAGCTACTATGATAATGTCGCTGAAAAAGCCCAACCAATCACAGAGCTGATCAAGCACTTTGAGCAATGTGGTACGGAGGGGCTTGATGTGGCATGTAGCGAAGAGCTGAGTTTTACTTCAGATGAATGGCGTTCTAAGAGTGAAATCGAGCAGCAAGAGGTGCTGATGAACTATCGTATCGCCTATCAAGGTGAAACGATGGTGAATTGGTGCGCTGGTCTTGGAACGGTACTTGCCAATGACGAGGTAAGCGAAGGCCTTTCAGTACGTGGTGGCTTTCCCGTAGAGCAAAAGCTGATGAAGCAATGGCAATTGCGCGTATCGGCTTATGCCAATAGATTACTTGAGGGGCTGAACAAACTGGAATGGAGCAACTCTCTGAAGGAGACTCAAAGGAATTGGATTGGCAAGTCTTCAGGAGCGTTGGTGCAATTCCAGCTCCAAGATTGCTCGGAGGCTATCACAGTATTCACCACACGACCTGATACACTTTTTGGTGTGACCTTTATGGTATTGGCTCCTGAGAGTGAATTGGTAAGTAAGGTGACCACTCCTGAGCAGGCTGAGCAGGTACAGGAATACCTGGATAGGACCAAGAAGCGTACTGAGAGAGAGAGAATGATTGACCACTCTGTGAGCGGTGTCTTCAGTGGAGGGTATGCGATTCACCCAGTCACTAAGTCTCCTATCCCAATTTGGATAAGCGACTATGTACTGGCGGGTTATGGTACTGGTGCGGTGATGGCGGTGCCAGGCCACGATACAAGAGACTTTGCTTTTGCTAAGCACTTTGAGCTACCAATTATTCCTGTAGTGAAGCCTAAAGGTGTTGAAATCGCCGAGGATCCTAATGAGTGGGAGGAGGCTGTAGATAGTCAAGAAGGGGTGATGATTAACTCCGACTTCCTTAATGGTTTAAAGGTGAAAGAAGCGATCTATAAAATGATCGACTTCTTACAGGCACAGAAGATAGGATGCCGTAAGGTTAACTATCGATTACGTGATGCTATATTTTCACGTCAGAGATATTGGGGCGAGCCTTTCCCTATCTACTATAAAGAGGGGATGCCCTATGCTTTGGACAAGAGCAAGTTGCCATTAATCTTGCCTGAAGTTGATAAGTTTTTACCTACAGATAGTGGTGAGCCACCACTCGGTAGAGCCAAGAATTGGACTACAGAAGAGGGGTATCCGCTTGAGCTAAGCACTATGCCTGGCTTTGCAGGAAGCTCGGCATACTACCTCCGATATATGGACCCGCACAATGATACTGCTCTTGTTTCTAAGGAAAAAAATGAATATTGGAGGGAGGTAGATATCTATTTTGGTGGTTCCGAACACGCTACAGGTCACTTGATCTACAGCCGCTTTTGGAATATGTTCCTTTACGACTTAGGCTATGTCTGCGAGGAAGAGCCCTTTAAGAAGTTAGTAAATCAGGGAATGATCCAAGGACGCTCCAACTACGTTTACCGTATTAAAGGAAGCAATCAATATGTGAGCTTGAATAAAAAGAAGCAGTACGATGTACAGCCTATTCATGTGGATATCCATATTGTGCACAATGACCGCCTTGATATCGAAGCGTTCAGAAAGTCAAAGCCTGAATTTGCAGATGCAGAGTTTATCCTTGAGGATGATGGCACTTACATTTGCGGATTTGCCGTGGAGAAGATGAGTAAGTCGTACCTCAATGTGGTCAACCCCGATGATATTATTAGAGAATATGGGGCGGATACACTAAGAGTATACGAAATGTTTTTGGGGCCTTTGGACCAATCCAAGCCTTGGGATACCAATGGTATTGACGGCGTCTTCAGATTTCTACGTCGTACCTATGCACTACTCTTTGATTCCAGTGACCAGCTCTCAATTTCTGATGATAAGCCGACTTCAAAGGAGTTGAAGGTGCTACATACTTGTATTATGAAGGTAAATCAAGGGCTTCAAAGCTACTCTTTCAACACCTGCGTAAGTGCCTTTATGATATGTATCAATGACCTCACCGCTCTTAAGTGCAATAACCGTAAGATATTGGAGGAGTTCACTGTGCTATTAGCACCATTTGCTCCGCACTTAGCGGAGGAGATGTGGCATCTGCTAGGCCATAATGAGAGTATTGTAGATGCTCCATATCCAGTACACAACGATGCTTATCTTAAGGAGAGTGAGATACAGTACCCGATCTCTTTCAACGGCAAGGTGCGTTTTCAGCTCACTCTTTCAGCAGAGATGAGCAAAGAACAAATTGAGGAGGAGGTACGCCAATCTCCGGAGCTAGAAAAATACTTAGACGGCAAGGCGATCGCTCGCATCATTGTGGTGCCTGGCCGAATAGTCAATATTGTTACCAGTAAATAAATTAACTTTCATATCATAATAAGAACATGCAGTCGAAAAAAACTTGGTCCATAATCAAAGATTATGTGTTCATCACATTAGGATTACTGATCTATCTAGTTTCCTATTTTTGCTTTATCTATTACCACAAGATTACAAGTGGAGGCCTTGCTGGTATCGCATCAGTGATTAGCTGGGGTTTTGACATTCCCTTCTCTGTCCCTTACAACGCCATTAACTTTACACTACTATTAGTGGCTATCAAGGTACTTGGATGGCGCTTTAGCCTTAAAACTGTTTACAGCGTCGCTTTCCTAGGCCTTTCTACCACATCTATTGAGCAGTATATCCTACCTGCATATCATGATATGATCCCATTGCAAGATAATCCTGCTTTGGCGATGATTATTGGTTCAATAATGATCGGTATTAGCTTAGGAATTGTCTTCTCCATGAACGGATCTACTGGAGGTACAGATATTGTGGCGGCCATTATAAATAAGTATAGACAGGTCTCTATCGGTAGAGCACTGATTTACATTGATGTGATTACTATCACTGCCAGCTGGTTTATCTTCAAGAGCCCTGATAAATTGGTCTTCAGTATGCTACAAGTATTGATCACCAACTCCTCCGTTGATTATTACCTTAATGGGTCACGGCAGAGTATGCAGTTCTTCATCATTACAAGGAAACATCAAGAGATGGCCAATGCTATTCTCAAGGGTGTTAATAGAGGGGTAACCTTCTTAAATGGTGAAGGAGCCTACTCACACCAGGAAGTTAAAGTATTGATGGTGATTGCTAAAAAGACTGAGAGCATCAATATTTTTAGAATTGTAAAGGATGTAGACCCCAATGCCTTCATCACTCAGACACTCGTTAGAGGTGTGTATGGTCAAGGATTTGATGTGATCAAAGTGAATAATAAGAAGAAGATTCAGACACAGGCTCCAGATGGAGTGGCATTAAAAGAGTCTGAAATGGAGACTGTTAATCATCCAAGTGAGCTCAAAGGATGAAGCTGTTATTTGCTACTCATAACCCACATAAAGCCCAGGAGATAAGAGATATATTCTTATCTTCTGGCTCTGCTTTAGAAATTACCTCGCTCGTAGAGTTGGGGGATATGGAGGAGATAGTCGAGTCGGGTGATACTTTGGTTGAAAATGCTTTAATCAAAGCACGAGAAGGATATGCACGTCACGGCTTAGACTGCTTTGCCGATGATACAGGGCTAGAGGTAGAGGCCTTAAATGGCCGACCTGGAGTTTACTCAGCAAGGTATGCTGGTCTAGAGTGCAGAGCGGAGGATAACATCCAAAAGTTGCTAGGCGAACTGCAAGGTATTCAAAATCGTAGTGCTCGCTTTCGCACGGTGGTCGCCCTTATCTTGGATGGCAAAGAGCACCTCTTTGAAGGAGTTGTCAATGGTCAAATTATTGATCATAAAACTGGTGCAGAGGGGTTCGGATATGATCCTATTTTCCAGCCCAATGGCTATTCAATTACCTTTGGAGAGATGAGCGAGTCCGAGAAAAACAAGATCAGCCATAGGGGAATGGCCATCCAGAAGCTGATAGCTTTTCTTAAAAATCAAGAGGTTTAATTCATTATGGGATACGATGCACCACTTTCAAAGCCACAGCAACAAAGCTTCCAAGCAATAAAGCTTAGCGAACTATTGGGCTATGTCAAGGGGGTGCTTAATAATGCTCTTGGAGGGTACTACTGGATCACTGCCGAAGTCTCTAATATCAGCCAGTCTGCACATAATGGGCATGTCTACTTTGATCTTGTCGAGACGCAGAATGGCATTAAGAAAGCATTCGTAAGGGGTAATCTATGGTCGGGTCGTGCTTCGCAAGTATTGCCTCGTTTCTACCAAGTGACTGGTGGACCCATCACTTTCGGAATGGAGTTGATGATGCTAGTGAAGGTTGATATGCATCTTCAATATGGGCTTTCCCTGACTATTTATGATATTAATCCTGAGTACACTTTAGGACATCTGGAGCGATTACGTCAGGAGACCATCAACAAACTCAAGGCTGATGGTATATGGGATCTAAATCGCCAGCAGTACCTTCCAAGTCTTATCCAGAGAGTGGCGGTGATTACATCCGCTACAGCTGCAGGGTGGGGCGACTTTCAAAAGCAAATCTTCCAAAATCCAGTCGGTAGACTTCTTAAGATTACGCTGTTTTCATCAATGATGCAGGGTGAGGGAACCACCGCCTCTATTGCCAACTCACTTACCAAGATCGCAGAAAACCTTGAGGATTTTGATGCCGTAGTAATGATCCGCGGTGGGGGAAGCAAGATGGATTTATCTGCCTTTGATGATTATTTACTCTGTAGTCTTGTTGCCAATTTTCCGCTACCGATTATTACCGGTATAGGTCATGAAAAAGACCTCTCTGTGGCCGATATGGTTGCTCATACACCCCAAAAAACGCCGACCGCAGTTGCCGACTTTCTCCTAAGGCGAATGGAGTTAGTCGTTACTCAGCTATTTAATGCTGAGAGCAGACTTGAGGCTATCCTCACCGAGTCAATGGAGAAGTCAAGTCAAAAGCTAGACTACCTATCGCAGAGAAGCCAACTTATTTTAGGCCAAATCGAACGGAAATCACTACTCCAACTCAGCGACTTTAGCCACTCTCTTGAGAGAAATCTAAGCTTGCGTCTAAGACTTGAGACAGATAGAGTTCATTCTAATCAATTACACTTGGAGCATCTGCTACAGCTCCACAATTCAAAGAACCACCAAGGGGCGCAGATGATTACTTACCTTTCTCAGAGGCTAACTTCTTGGCTGAAAAACTTGCCTCGGAAAATGCTCGAAACTCAGGAGCAGTATGAGCGGATGGCTGAGCTACATAGTCCTCAAAATATTATGAAGCGCGGCTTTCTGCCAGTGTTGAAAAATGGTGAGCCTATCCAAAGTGTCCATTCATTAGAATTATCAGATAGCCTAAAGGTGTTATTACTTGATGGGGAGATTACCACAAACATTCAATCTATAGAGAAAAAAGAAGATGAATAACCAAGATACAGATATAGAGCTAACGTACGATCAGGCGGTTGCAGAGACAGAAGCGATCCTAAACGAGTTGGAAAGTCAGCAGTTACCTATTGACCAAA
Organism: Porphyromonas somerae DSM 23386; assembly: GCF_000372405.1. Lineage (GTDB taxonomy): Bacteria > Bacteroidota > Bacteroidia > Bacteroidales > Porphyromonadaceae > Porphyromonas_A > Porphyromonas_A somerae. Next base: position 45,138 of record NZ_AQVC01000014.1, read on the forward strand.
TCCTAGCCAAGAGCAAAAGGGTGGTAGCTTTAATTGCCCACTGCCGAAAGGAGATCTCAAAGGTAAGCGATGAGGTGGATAATATCCTCAGTGAATTGAAACAAAACGAATCAAAAACCAATTCACAAGAGCAGTAATACCCAATTACTATGGATCTGATTACCTCCTTCATCTATAAAGCAATGTCTTTTCGCCTTCGTAAGATAGAGCGATACACTACAAAAAGCGACTCCATACAAATGGCTCAGCTAGCACAGGTGCTGAAGCGGTTGAATAATACAGCTTATAGCACAAAGTATAGCAAGAAGCCCATTCAATCATACGAAGAATTTAGCAAGAGCATCCCAATTGTGGAGTACGAAAATCTTCGCACCTTTGTAGAAGAGATGCTTAAGGGAGAGAGAGGGCAGCTCTTTTCTGAAAAGTGCCAGTGGTTTGCCACATCAAGTGGTACATCAGGTGGACGGAGCAAGTATCTACCAGTTCCCAATTCTCATCTTCGAAAATGTCACTATAGAGGTGCTTCCGATACTCTTTGGCTCTATTTGGATACACGGCCCGATAGCCAGTTTTTCAAACATAAAAGTTTAGTTATTGGCGGAAGTCATAGTCCCAGTCAGTATGGTCGAGGAACTCATACGGGCGACCTATCAGCTATCCTAGTCCAAAATATGCCATTGCTAGGCCAGCTTTATAGAGTTCCCTCCAAAAGCACACTGCTAATGGGCGAGTGGGTATCCAAGATGCAGAACATAGTGGAGGAGGTACACAGCGAGGACGTTGGTAGCTTATCAGGTGTACCGAGTTGGATGCTTGAGACCATTATGGCTATTTTAGAGAAGACCAATAAGCAACACCTTTCTGAAGTTTGGCCTAATCTCGAAGTATTCTTTCATGGTGGCATCAGCTTTGAGCCCTACAGAGATAAGTACCAATCCATTATCCCAAGTAGTAGGATGCAATATCGAGAGACTTACAATGCAAGTGAAGGCTTCTTTGGCATCCAAAACGACCCTTCGGATAAGTCTATGCTACTGATGCAAGACTACGGTATATTTTATGAATTCATCCCGATGTCGCACTTTGATGACCCAGAGAGATCGGCCATACCACTTTGCGATGTACAGAAAGGCGTCAATTATGCGATGGTGATCTCCACATTGGGCGGGCTTTATAGGTATGTGATAGGAGACACCATTCAGTTTACCGAGCTCAGCCCATACAAGTTCGTCATCACAGGTCGCACAGCCAGCTACATCAATGCTTTTGGAGAAGAGCTTATGGTGCACAATGCCAATGATGCTATCACCACAGTCGCCAGTGATATGGGGCTTACGGTGCTAGAGTATACTGCAGGTCCGCGATTTAACCTGGACAAAGCCAATGGTTATCACGAGTGGGTCATTGAGTTTGAAAAAGCCCCATCCGATCCCACTTTCTTTATGGACCAACTAGATAAAGAGCTCTGCAAGGTCAATAGTGATTATGATGCCAAAAGGTACGCCGATATGGCACTGCTAATGCCAAAGCTAGTTATTGCCAAGAAGGACCTCTTTAGAGAGTGGTTAATCAAAGAGGGAAAGCTAGGCGGACAGCATAAGATTCCCCGACTCAAAAACGATGCAACGCTTCTTGACCAGCTAATAGAACTGAATAAATAGACAAATATATAAAGAGACTTCTAGGATATTTCCCTATGAAGTCTCTTTTTTAATTGCTATGTCCAACTCTACTGCTCTTTTATTTCACCCAATTGGATGGCGATATACCACTTGGTGTCTAGACCATTGGGGTCGTAGAGTAGGTCTTGTATCGCTTGTTTGCCTTTCTCCTTGGCTTTTTCCCATGCCAGTTCGGGGATAGGCTCGGAGTAGTCGCACCTGAAGTCACCACCTTTGTAGTAGGCTTCGGGAAGAAAACAAACGCCAAGTATTGGTGAGGTGAGGCTTTGCTCCTCCTTGCTACAAGTTATCTCAATTTGATCGTAGTATCTTGGTACAAAGCCGAAGATGCCGTGGGCGTAAGCATCTAATCGGATCTCATCTTCAGCCAAAAGGTTGGGGTTGTTCAGGATAAGTTCTTCTTTGGACTCTCGTACATCAACGTAGGTGGGCATAGACTTTTCGTCTACCAACTTGTAGATGATGGTCACCTCTCCCTCTTTAATCTGGTGGTAGAGCTTTTCCCTCACCTCCACTTGCAGTGTATTGATGCTGGACTTGGATTTCTGAGGGGCGACAAACTTAAAGTAGTTGGGGCTAGAGGTCAATTCTTTGGTGACTAGGGGGTGATTCATCAATGGCCCTTTGAACCTTTTGCCATCCCACTCATTGGTCTTTAGATGCTGATTTGCTTCATCGATCATCTCCTGAATGGTGAGTGGTACTCTTTTGAATGGTCTATTCTCTTTCTTCATATACTTATATCTTTTCTATCAATTAATAGTTGGGATGGGACTTGCTTATTCGTCCCAAAAGTCAGTCCAATCGTCGTCGTTATCCACGTCATCAAACGAATCAATAAACCAATTGGGATTTGTTTCGCTTTGTATAAACTCCTCAAGGTCTCGGCGCTCTTTTTTAGTTGGTCTGCCGGTGCCTTTTCGTCTGCCTGCTTGGCTAGTCATTCTATGCAGCTCCCATAGGTCATATTCGCTCTGTGGGGTCAGGTTCCTTTGGTAGATATGCACTAGCTTTGGTCCGACCCTATTATTCAAAAGCTGAAGCACCTCAAGCGAAAGGGTCATGGGCGGTTTCCTCACCTCTATTCTGTCACCCACCTTGATCATAGATGAGGGTTTCAGAGTACGTCCAGAGATAGATACCCGCCCTTTTTTGCAAGCATCAGCCGCGATAGAGCGTGTCTTGAATACTCTAGTAGCCCATAGCCACTTATCAATTCTCTGTAGTTCGCTCATCCTCTCTCCTCTTCTTCTTTGAGTGGGTATTGAATTGATTCATTGTCCGCTCTAGCCCTGCCAAGCAAAATGAACGAACTATCTCAGCTCCATTCTTGCAGATCTCGGGTAAGAGCTGCTGCTCCTCATCATCAAACGTCCCGAGCACATAGTCAATTTGAGCTCCCTTGGGATAATCACTTCCTATGCCAAATCTTAGTCGGGCATAGGCCGAGGTGCCTAGCGTGGCTTCAATATGTTTAAGACCGTTGTGCCCACCTGCACTTCCTTTCCCTTTGAGACGAAGCGTGCCAAAGGGCAGTGCTATTTCATCGACAATTACCAGCAGACGCTCGAGTGGCACCTCCTCCTCTTTCATCCAATAGCGAACCGCATTGCCACTTAGATTCATAAAGGTAGAAGGCTTGACGATGACTAGCTCTTTATTCTTTATCTTCACTCGAGCAACACTTCCATATCGCAGCGATTGAAATTTTAAGGGATCACCAACGAGTGCATCAGCAATCATAAAGCCGGCATTGTGCCTTGTCCCTTCGTACTCCGAGCCAATATTTCCTAGCCCAACGATTAAAAACTTATTGGGATTCATCTCTCCTTTTTTCTTTGTTCTGAAAATAGAGCTCAGCTTGCTCCACAAGTTGCTCATACCATTCTTTTCCATAAGCTCTAATAAGAGGTTCTTTCAAAAATTGATACACCCTGAGGTTTAGCTTGCGACCCAACTCGCGTGCTGGTTCGCATATGGGCACCCACCTTGAGTAGTTGAGTGCTTTCTTGCCATCCCTTAATTGCGATACCCTGATTGGATAGAGATGACACGATATTGGCTTGTAGAAAGACCGATCAATCCCCTCTGTATAGCACTTCTCAAAAGCACACCGCACGGAGTGGTCCCTCTCAAGGCATGTAAATACACACTGCTCTCCGTCGATGATTTGTGTGACCAAGTCGCCATCGACATCTTCGTACATTAGCCCATGCTCTTCAATATACTTTAAGTGCTTTTCAGGTAAAAGCCTCTGGACGTTGGGGAAAGCATTGCAGATCATCTCCACCTCCTCTCGCTCAATGGGGGCGCCAGACTCTCCCTCGATGCAGCATGCCCCGTGGCAAGCCTCGAGGTCACAGCAGAAGAAGGTCTCTAACACTTCCGAGCTAACTATGATATCTCCAACAATGATCATCTATTTAATATAAAAAAGACGGGGCAAGTAGCATATACTCGCACCCGTCTTTTCGCTTATCTGTAAATGATTTCTTGAGATGCGATTACTCTGCTGATTGTGCTGCGTCACCAGATTCTGCAGACTCCTCAGTTGTCTCCTCATCTTCCTCCTCAACGCTACTAGCAGCAGAGCGAGAAGTACGAGTGACACGTACGGCACAAACTACAGCATTCTTAGAGTTGAGCAATTCAAGATTGTCGAAAGATAGATCCCCAACCTGAATGGTCTTGCCAATCTGAAGTTTAGACACGTCGATGTGTAGACGCTCAGGGATATTCTCATAAAGCGCTTTCACACGTAGTTTACGCATATCAAGAGTGAGGTTACCACCGGCACGTACACCGACAGCGTGGCCATCAAGCACCACAGGTACTTCCATAGTGATTGGCTTCTCCTTTGAAACCTCTAGAAGGTCAATATGAAGAATATGATCAGTAACAGGGTGGAACTGAATATCCTGAAGGATACATGTGCGTACTCCTGCACCTGTATTGAGCTCAATGACAAAAATATCAGGAGTGTATACAAGATTTCTCAAATCCTTCTCCTTGACGGTAAGCATTGTAGCCTCTTTGCCATCTCCGTAAATCACTGCAGGAACTAGACCCTGCTTGCGAAGTGCCTTCGCCTCTTTCTTGCCTTTGCTCTCGCGAACTTCGGCGGCTAGTTGAAATGTTTTCATTTCTAATGATAAATTAATGTGTTACTCAAAATTAGCCTCTTCACTAATTTCCCATCACACTGGGAGCTTTCCTGAAAAAGCACTGCAAAGGTACTAATAATCTCGCATATCTGCCATAGATCTGCTGTGACCTCAATTCCGCAGGCTGAGTTTTTATTGCTTTAGTCGGGTACTTATTGATTGTTTTTTCTTGTGTCCCGACTTTTTTAGCAGACTAAAGGCTTTATGTAGAGGTCTGCGTATTCTCTATTTATCTCTTTATGATGTATTCATTGCGTTGTTTTGTGTAAATCCTACGTCTTTTGGCACTCCTATTGCCATCTTAAGATGCCATTGTCTTAAAGTGGTCATGTGCTTGTCTTGCCTGTCTATCAGCCTTCTCCTACCCATCGCACATCTGTTCTACATACCATCGCTGTAAA
>NZ_AQVC01000015.1 GCF_000372405.1 Porphyromonas somerae DSM 23386
TGGTCTATCTTTGTTGTTTATGGGAAGCAAAGCGAAAAAAATAAGTACTTTTGCAGTTCAAAGAGGCATTCTGCCTTACACACTTTTTGGGATACTACCCTAGAAAAGTAGGTCGGCTTCATACATCAGTCTCCTTGAATAAAAAAAAGCGAGTGACTGCCATTAAGGTAGTCACTCGCAAAAGGTTTATAGGATAGTAATAGGTTTTTATATTACCTCAATAGCTAATGAACCATAAACATTGCCGTAGTCATCTTTAACTAGCAAGGTGGTTTGTCCAACCATTTGTCCATAAATCGTTATGTCATCTCCCCACCACGATTTATTAGCCATTGCAATTGATGCATTAACAGTATTAAAATAGAGCGACCAATTATTTCGTCCTGAATTGTTTTCAATAATTCTAATGGTCACACTTGAACCAGCATTTACGATTACTTTTTGCTGAGAGAATACTATCAATTGTTGAGGTGCTTTCACTACTACCTTAGTAGAGACTTCATTGCCTGAAATGATGTCTTTAATAGTTAGTAAGGATTCACCCTCCTTATGTGGAATGAGTTTTACCGTCTTATTGACCAATGTAGCGGTGATGACCTCTTCATCCTCAACCACTATCTCATAGTTTCCATTACCGGTGTAGATCTGAACATTCTTTTCACTACCCTCATAGAAATAGACTGTGAGTTCATCCGTATCATCAATAGTGGTAACGAATGGCTGTAGCGTGGTGGTTAATTTAATCTCCTTAACCTGTTCGGTAATATTGTCCTTAACCGTGATGGTTCCTTCGCCTACTGCTGTCGCTGTAAGGATAATGGTATTGCGATTGACCACGATCTTCACTAGCTCGGGCTTATCACAAGTAATGGTGTAGTCACCTGATCCACTCGTGATAGAGATATTCTTGCTGTCTCCAGTAGGTATTGTTATGTCATACGTATTGAGTAGTAGTGGCGTAGGGGTGATTTCAACATTGATGCTTTTAGAGAAGCCTAGCTCGGTATCTTTGATAGTAATGGTGCCAGTTGCCACCTTCTTAGCTGTAAATACGAAGTTTTGCTCTTGGAAGTAGTAAGTACCCAATGCAGGGTCACTTAGCTCAGCTTCGTACTTTGAGGAGCCATTGAGGATCGTAACAATGCTGGTGGCACCTACCGAAGTCTTAAGCTCACGGTGAGAGAGCTTCAAAACTGGCTCGGCCTCTATGCTCACCTTGATCTCCTTGCTTTGACGTGATACTTTATCGGTGATGGTCAGCAAGGTCTCACCTATTTTGATACCAGTGAGGGTAACGCTCTCCTTGGTGACTGAAGCAGTCGCTATACCTATCTGTGGTATGGAGACTAGATAGTTACCTGAGCCACTCTTAATAGGTATTTCGAGTGACTGATTTGGCTGTAGTGTGGCTTCGGATAGCTCTACTACTAGGTTTGGCACCTCTTTCTGCTCCTCATTGGGCTGGTCTTTGTCACAAGAAGTGAGAGCAAAGAGAGCCATCACGAGGATAAGTCCTTTGGATAGTATATTTTTCATGTCTCTAAATTCTTTTGCTGTAATTATTTACCCTTTGGTCCTATAAAGTGAGGGCCAGAGTATATACAATCTTCGCCGTAGAAGACTTGAGTAATCTCGGAGAGCTGTGCTGCAAAGCTATCACAATTGTCCTTCGTTACTGTCATATTGAAGATCATCAGGCACTGCATCTTTTCATTAAGAATAGAGCGTGCAGTTGATGCTCCTCTGCTTAATTGATTGTAGCTAGCTTGAATTGATTTGTTGCCAAACCGATTGTTGGGGATACCAATCGTGCTAGGGCCAGGAACACCGTAATCAGTCCAACCGTAGTCGATATAGTCGGCTGCAGTCTTTCCCGTCTCATCTGTCCTATCTGCTCTAAATGGTGAGTTGTACTCGTAGTGGGTAATTAGTGTATTGGGCAGGGTCTCACGTAGTGCTCGTAGGAACCATAGCCCAGACTGCTCCTTATATCTTAGGTCGGGAAGCTTATGATATTCTGCATACTCTTCGTCCACGTCCCATCCGTCAATGCCCGCCTTTTCAGACCAGTACTTCAACTGACTAGCAAAGTCTAGTGCCTCTTCGTAGCTCTGGAAGTTGTGATATCCTACACCATGGTGATTGGGTAGAATGTCCATAATGAGTTTGATGCCCCTATCGCGAATTGGCTTGATGAACACATCAGGATTATTGACAATAGGTTGAAGCTCACTATTGAAGAATAGTACACGTCTCTGATTGGTGAGGTCGTAATTCATGTTGGCAGCAAAGCATACGATCATATCGAATACTGGTAGCTTGCTATCCTTTAGCACGAAGTTGGCGATATTGCGGGGATCCCAATCGTTGGTCTCTACATAAGCAACCATCTTGATAGGCTCGGTATAGCCCTCTACAGTTGGGAGTGGCTTTTTATTTTCCTCGGAGAGAGGCACAAAGGCACCCATTAGAGGAACCTTGATGAAGTGTGCTACCACTTGATCATCTATTTTTACCAATACTGGCAAATTGTAGATGCTGTAGGGAAGCTCCTCTATCCCTGTGAGAGTGGCTTCTATTACCTTATGAGTAGCGTCTGCTCCATCCTTGAGGGCAAGGGTTGCATTGCCTTCAGGCAATATGGTGTATTGACCGAAGGGGTCTTTTTTCTTGAGTGCTCCTAGCACCTTACTATAGGTCTCTTCGTCGTAAGGAAGTAGCTCTATGGTAGATTCTTTGCTAGGTAGTGTCACGTTGAGGTCTACAGTGCCGTCATAGTACGTGGTACTGAATAATTGCTCGCCTGTCTCAGCATCTACGATGCTAGGCTCACCTAGGAGTACCTTTTCCTCTAGAGGGTCAGGTCCGGGCATCTCTATAGTGAGATTCTTTTGACAACCTACAGTGAGGAGAGCCATTGAAGCCGCTCCAAGTAGGGTGAAGATATACTTTTTCATATTTATATTCTTTCTTTATCTGCTTACTTCTCTACACTCTCAAGTGGACTATCAAGCGTTACTACATTTACTTTAGGGTCGGCACCGCCTTGCTGTACCCTAAGGACGAGATCGTGTCCATTGCCAGTAAGATCGGTGACTGTAGCTCCTTCTGCAGCATCCATCTTCCAATAGGCAAGTAGTGCTGGGTTGGTAGGGTCTTCTTTCAGCATATGCTCTAAGAGCTCAGCAGGTTTACGGACACTTTTCCATACACGCACCTCAGCAAGCATGGCATATAATCCTCTGCCCCCGCTATAGCTTCTGCCAATATACCACTTGTCTCCTCTTGGAACGATGGAGCAAGGCTTCCTGAATGAAGATTTCATCTCGCCATCTATGTAAACTGTAACAATTTGAGTGGCTGCCTCGTAAGTGAAAGCAACGTGATACCATGCCTTGGTCTCAAATGGCAAGTCAATCACTTCACCAGCAGCTTGGAGTTTATTCCCTGGTACTCCAGCATCACCAAAGCGGAGTAGTGTGCCGCCCTCTATACCCATAAGGGTAGAAATTTGTGCCTCACCTTCGTCTTCAGAGTCTCTGAACTTTTGTGCATTTACCAAGCACTCCATAGTGAAGTCGCCCCTATGTGAAAAGTCTTTTGCAAGGTCAAAGTAGAAGTCTCTAGTGAGTAGTACAGCTTTTTTGACTTGTACTTTATTCTCTTCCCTCAATAGAGTAAAGATAACCACATCATTTGGTTTATTCATCTTCGCTCCATTAATAGGGTCAAGTCTGAGGGCAAATGTATAGATTTCATCAAACTCGATCTCGTCAGTGAGGTTGATAGTGACAGAAATTGGCTCACTAGTAACTGCAAAAGCAGGAATCGGTGTAATCTCCTTAGGAATAGAGATGGCTGATGAAGGCAGTAACTTTACATTGCCTTTACCATATTTTTTTGCTGCTTCTTCATCAATTGATATGGAGATGGCCTTCTCACCTTCAGTAGATAGCGTAAGGTGAGCTCTGAGGTCAATAGTGGTCTGCTCAATCTCAGGCTTATCGATCTCTATACTGCGTAAGGTATAGGGGTCCGCCAACTCGGTCTTGTCTTTGGTAATGATCTCTAGGGTGGCACTTTGCTCAGTGAGCTCTCCGCCCTCAAGGTGCTTCTCTTTATCGCACGAAGCTAGAGCTAGAGAGATCAAGAGAAGTACGATGCTCTTACATACCCAGTTATTTGTATTCATAGTGTTGTCGTCTTACTTGTTTAATACTCTTTGCTTATCAATGAGAGAGGTAAGGGTGCCATAAGGCATAGTCTCTACTACATTGCTGGCATCTAGCTCTGTGTGGTAATACGCCACGCCTGCCTTATTGGGTGCTTGCCAGTAAAGGATGGATTGCATACGGGGTAGCTCGTCTAGTGAGAAGTGGGTCTCATCCATAAAGCCCTCTTTCTGATCTTTTCCCTTGAAGCTTGCTGAGGGTAGATACCTATTGTCTTTCCATTGGAGTGCCTCACTCTCAAAATTTGAGAGACGGTATTCCAATACCTTCTTATTGAAGATGATCCAAGTGGCTTTCTCGATCTCCGCACGAGCTTCCTCAAAGGGTGCCTCAATAGCTAGGAGGGCTTTATTGGCACCACCAGCTACAGCTGTGATCTTGGAGAGTAATTGGGTAGCCTCTTCCTTGGAAATCAATTGGAAATTCTCAGGGAGCTTTACACAGATACCGTCAAAGCCATATTTGCTAATCGCGTCAACTTGCTCTTCGGTGTCTTTAGTCGCCTTGGCTAGAGCATTGGTATGTAGCTCTTCGGTAAGGGCCTTTTCGAGGTTTGCGAGTTGCTCAGCTTGCTCTTCAGGTGTTAGTGGAGTCTCCAAGTCTTTCCAGCTATTTCTAAGTTTATCGCGCTGACGTTTGAACTTTGTCTTGAGCTCATCGGCATACTGAGTGTCAATGGCGTGGAAGTCAATAGCATTGAGTACTTTGGTCTTCTTTACTTGTTGTGTGGTAGATAGGTCTTTCTCCATCCAACCAAGTAACTGGTGTCGGCTATCCTTCACCACTACTACATCCAGATAATCAGGTAGTCTGTAGAGCTGTGCTCCTGAGCCACCATCAGCACCCCATCCATAGTGCATTGCCATGACGATGGGTCGGCCAAGTAGGCTATTTTTATAACTCTCAAGAGTTTCGGTATTGATTTCATTGCGTGGGGTAACCACCTCAGCAGGCTCTATTCTTACATTTTTGTTGCAAGAGAGTAGTGCGAGACCTATGATTGTGGCAAGTACCCACTTAGTCATTTTCTTATTCATAACGATTACTTCCTCATCTGTTTAGTTTCTTTTTGCCCACCATAGGGGTGCTCCATAGCTATCTTTACCTCCAATGTCTTGGATGGCGGCAGCTACGTTTGTGGCATTCTGAGTCTTCTCGCTTGAGACAAACTTTAGGCGTTGCATACCGCCAGTGTCTCTTCCATTGACTTGGGTGATTTGTTGTACCTCACCTGAACTTGAATTAACAACTGCAGGGAGAAGGTTGGGGTAGCCTGTCCTACGCCACTCGCTCCACGCCTCTACAGTATTATAAGGGAAGAGCGCGATCCACTTTTGTGTGATGATCTTGGCCTTTTGCTTCTCTACATCGCCATTGGCATCGTCCCAATTGACTGTGATATCAGAGCTAAAGTCGGGTAAACTTGTCTCAGGTAGGACTTTATCAACAAAGCCACCTCGCTTATTGGTATTCTGTAGATACTCCTCTGGTAGCTCTACACCCCATTGCTCACAAGATAGGCGGATGCCCTCTTCATAAAGCTCTTTTGCCGACTTGTCGCTAACGTTCCAGCCAAGCAACTTACCTTCGGCTTTCAGGAAGGCCACCTCTGCTGCAGTAAGCAGATAGATGGGGCTTGATGACGTAATATTAGGGCTAGAGTAGCTAGAGATGATTGCTGCATTACCTTTGATAGAGCTACTAGGTGAGCGCAAGCCAAAAGGCTTTCCGTCTCGCACCTTAGTAAAGTATGCATCAGTGCGAGGGTCGTTGAACGCTAGTAGGTATTCCACGATGTCAGCTCCAACTCGAGAGTCGTTCCACCCATTGGTTTTTGCTAAAGGGTTGTCAGTACTTGGTGTCTTAGCATTCAAGGCGTTGGACTCAATTACCCCATTAGCAACTGCCCACTCAGCATACTCCTTAGCCAGTTCGGGAGCTACTCCTGATATTCGGATTGACATACGAAGAATTAGTGATCTTGCGTAGGTAGCCCAGTTTCTAAGATTGCCGCCATACATCTCATCATAATCTGCATACATAGCAGAAGCACCTGCAGGGCCCATCAAAGACTCTGATGCTTTCTTTAGATCCTCAAGCATGTTTTTGTAAAGCTCCTCTTGTGTGTCGTAAGGCACAGAAAGGTTGGCACCATTAACCTTTGAGTAAGGTAGAGGACCATAAATGTCCGAGATATAGTGAGTGATAGCCACTCTCGTAATGGTGGCTAGTGCCATCGCTGGGTGGTTGATATCGCCATCAGTAGCACCATAAACACTCATATAGTCTGGAAGAAGGTGCTTGGTAAAGGTATCTACCATAGGGTAGTCATTCCAACCAATTCTTGGGCTGTACGCAGCAAAGTCAGAGACAAAGCTAGGGGCGCCAGCAAAGCCGGAGTAGGGGGATAGCATATCAAAGGTCATTTGATAACCATTCTCTTGATTAGGGATGAGCCATTGAGCAAGTTTTTTGACCTGTGAGCCACCTTTGGGTAGACTACCGAGGTCATCTCTTGTAACACCTCCAAGGTCACGATTGTACTCCTCAAAATTCTTGGTACATCCCACTAGGGAGACACCTAGGAATAGTGCGACGAGAGGGAATAATATCTTATTCATAATTGTTATCTTTCAATAAACGCATTAACCATTAAAAGTCTACCTTGACATTGAAGCCAAAGCTAGTCTGAGTAGGCATCATAAAATAGTCAAGCCCCTGTGAATAGTTGCCTGTGCTAGAAACTGCCTCAGGGTCGAATGGAGCCTTATTGTAAAGGAAGGCTAGATTGCGACCGAAGAGAGATAGGTGGACACCCACAGCGTCATTAAACCATTTCCTTGGTAAGTTGTAAGCTATGTGAGCCTCTTGGATACGTATATTAGTGGCATCGTAGGTGTAGTATTGTGCCATACGTTTGCTACCTATCGTGGTAAAGAAGCGCTCAGGATTCATAAAGATGTTGCCATCCTGCACGTATCCACGGTCACGTGCAGCGGCAGTACGCTCCGAAACTCCATAGTTGTCTAGAGCTGCCTGCGTCATGGAAACAACGACACCCCCAAAGCGACCGGTAAGTGTTGCCCCTACGGCCAATCCTTTGTAAGAGATTTCATTACTCCACCCTGCATTGACCTTTGGGAGGACACTACCTAGCTTTACACGCTCTTTTGCGTCAAGCCCTCTAATTCCAAGAGAACCATCGGCATTGAGGATGATGTCCCCTCTGCTGTCGCGACTGAAGTCTTGGTCAGTGTAAATGTCTCCAAGAGTTCCCCCTTTTTGGAGAACATATTTTATGCCTAGAGCACCTATTTCGAGGAATTCTTTAGATTCCTTCTCCTTAGTAATTGGGTTGGTATAGTTCTCTGCTAGCTCCTTAATCTCATTGTGGTTATATCCAAGGGTGAGATTGGAGTTAAAGGCCCATCCATCGTTATTGCCGAGGTGCAGCCCAGCAGCCAGCTCAATACCTTGGTTGCGTACCATACCTGTTTGGAGATACATGCCACTATAACCAGATCCTGCTGGCACTTCGACGAAGAATGTTTGGTTTTTCGTGTCTGTAAGGTAGTAGGTCATATCAAGTGTAAAGCGATTGCTAAACCACTTGCTAGAGAAGCCCACTTCGTAAGAGTCGGTTCGCTCAGGGAAAAGCTCTCCAACTGGGAAATGGGTCAGGTCGCTATAGCCTTTAGTCTCAAAGTCCTTCACGAGGGTAGGGGTGGTCAGACCTCTTTGGAAAGGTGAAGCTACCGAGCTAAATGAGGCTCTTACCTGTAGATAACCTAGCACTGGGGAGATCTTAGTCTTAGTATCGGCACTAAGCATATCAGTGATCACGCCTGAGAGACCTACAGATGGGTAGAAGAATGACTTGTGAGGTGAATTGGCTAGCTGGGAAGCCCAGTCGTTACGGCCTGTCACAGTCAGGAATAGGTAAGAATTAAGACCTAGCTCCAAGCTCCCAAAGATACTTTGAGTTTGCTCAATCCAACCCTCAGGGAAAGCTACACTCTTTGGGTGGTCTTGATCTATATTGAAGGTGTTGAATAGATTGGCAGCACCTGCATCTCTGAGTGGTCCTCTTACTGTGGAGCTTTCAAAACGAGTGTCCTGAATAGAAGCTCCTAGGGTGGCATTGATATTTAGCCTTTGACTACCCAGTTCAAAGCTCTTGTTAAAGGTACTCAATACATCGGCATAGGTTTGACGGTCGGTTGACTTTTCCTCTCCGTAATAGCCGTTCTTAGCACTCTCTACATTGATCTTTTCAGTGGTAGCATATCGGCTATCTGTGGCTAGTCCATTGGTTACATCGGAGCGTACACGCCCTTGAATGTTCCACTTCTCTGCTTCGTTCCACTTCATAAGGTCGTAGGCTACGGTAGCAGAAAGCATGTAGCGCTCTCTCTTGCTGTGTCGTAGGTTTCGATAGGCAACCCAAAAAGGATTCTGAAGTGTGTATTCACCAGCTCCATACCGCCAGTTTTGTACATATATATTTCTGTCGGCATCAAACTGTTCAAAGTTCTTTACATTGTCTGTGTGTTCACTCCTAGGCATCAAGTAAGCAGAAGCAAGGGGGTTCATATACTCACCTTGGTTCACCATATTATTGTGCTTTTGGATGATATAGCTAGTGGAGAGGTCTATAGATAGACGATCCTCAAGTAGTGAAGAGGTATTTCGTGCAGTGAAGTTGTAGCGTTCATACCTGTTATTTGGCACCAAGCCCCATGAATTAGTCGTGCTGACCGAGAGATAAGTTTGGTTGCGGTCTGAGCCACCAGATACGGAGACAGAGTTATTGGTGTTGAATGCTGTCTGCAGGAAGTCTTCAATTCTATAATAGCCATCGCACTGGTTGCCTATTGGACTGCCCCATGAGGTTTGTCTGCCATCGCTTCCATAACGGTACTGAAACTCAGGAAGCCACATTGGAACTCCCCAATCATTATTGGTCGAGAAAGTAACTCTTGGCTTTCCAGAGGCACCCTTTTTAGTGGTGATGAGGATCGCACCATTGGCTGCGGCACTACCATAAAGTGCTGCTGCTGAAGCACCTGTGAGGACACTGATGCTCTCAATATCATTGGGGTTGATATCAGCGGCACCCTCAGTACTACCATTGGAATCAAATTGTCCTGATCCTTGCTTGGTCGTAGTAGAGAAGATGGGCACACCATCAATCACATAGAGGGCGTTATTATTGCCATCAATAGATTTCGTACCACGCATGACCACTTTACTAGCACTACCCATACCTGCAGAGCTACTATTGATGGTCACTCCGGCTACTTTACCATTGAGGTTATTCACAAAGTTGGCATCTGCTAGTTTGTTAAGAGCCTCGCCTTTGAGCTCTTGGACGTTGTAGGAGAGGGCTTTCTCGGAGCGTTTGATACCGAGTGCGGTGACTACTACTTCGTCGAGGAGTTCATTATCTTCTTGGATAACGATGTTGAGGGTGGTTTGGCCGTTGATAGGCACCTCAATAGTCTTGTATCCCACGTAGGAGACACGTATGGTACCATTCTTTGGCACTCCAGTTAGTGTAAATTCACCATCTAAGCTAGTTAGCATACCTTTGGAGGTATCTTCTACTAGCACTACAGTGGCCCCTATTACGGGCTCATTGTAAGTGGCGTCCGTGACCACACCTTTCACGGTGATGGTCTGGGCTAGAGCATTGGGTGCAGTGAGTCCAAGGAGCATCACGAGGAATGCGATACGGACTTTGCACAAGTAGTTGAAACTCATACCTTAGTTTTTGAACGTATTAAATTATAAAACAATTATTACTCATGTTCCACTTCGTATTCGTTAGGTGCGAATGTGGTTGTACAGCAAAGGAAAGGTGGTTACTCCCCTTTTTATTCCTTGTTAGCAGTTACAAAGGTACCAAATTATAGTATCAATGGCTAAGCCTTGCAAAAATATTTTAATTGGAGCCTCTATTAGACAACTCTATTCTAATTAAGAGGTTCTTCTGCAAAGTGCCATTTTCAGACATTTGCCTGCAAATGTTTTATGACGATGCAGGAGGATTTTTACACATTGAATTATGATGAAATATAAGCCGTTGGGAGCCCTCTTGTAAATACCTGATAATCAGTGCCGTGTTTTGTCGTTTGCTTTGTTGCAACTAAGCGATCGGTTAGATGCAACAAAGCAAATGCTTAGTTGCATCTCAGTAAATGCTTAGTTGCAACTCAACTTTTGCTCTCTTAACTAGAGTGTGGATCTTCGTGTTGCATTCTCCTTAACTGAGGTGGCTAATCGGACTTTTATGCAATAAAAAAGTCTCCTAGGATCGGGGAGGATGCCTAGGAGACTTTGTATGGTGTTGTGGGGGAAGTTACTTTTTGTAACGCTCGGTGAGAACGCGAAGCATATCGGTTGTCATGCTATCGAGGTCGTACTTGGGTGCCCAGCCCCACTCTTCGCGAGCACAAGTGTCGTCGAGTGAATTTGGCCATGACTCTGCAATTGCCTGTCTGAGTGGGTCTACGTCATAGACCATCTCGAAGCTGGGCATCTGTCGCTTAATAGCGGCGTAGATATCTCCTGGTTGGAAGCTCATGCTGGCGATGTTGAAAGAGTTGCGGTGAATGAGCTTAGTAGGATCGGCCTCCATTAGCTGTACCATGGCGTGTAGTGCATCGGGCATATACATCATATCCATGTAGGTGCCTTCGGCGATTGGGCAGACAAACTTGCCCTCTTGTACTGCCTTGTAGTAGATATCTACTGCGTAGTCAGTGGTGCCTCCACCAGGGAGCGCTACATTGGAGATAAGGCCAGGGAAGCGTACTGAGCGGGTATCTACTCCGAAACGACGGTGGTAGTAATCGCCAAGCAATTCGCCTGATACCTTGGTGACGCCATACATGGTGGTAGGACGCTGTACGGTATCTTGGGGGGTCTTATCTTTAGGAGTGCCAGGACCGAAAGCTCCGATAGAGCTAGGGGTGAAGACGGCACAATTCATCTCGCGTGCCACCTCTAGGGTGTTGAATAATCCGCCGAGTCCTATTTTCCAAGCCAGCTGAGGTTTGTTTTCGGCTACTGCTGATAGGAGCGCAGCAAGATTGTAGATGGTATCAATATTGTATTTCTTCACCACGTCGGCAATCTGCTGTGCATTGGTGATGTCCACCTCTTCGCAAGGGCCACTCTCTAGGAGCTCTTGCTTTGGTGGTTGAGCCTTGATGTATCCTGCTACTACTTGCCCTTCTTTGTAGATTCCTCTCAGGTACATGGCTAGCTCAGTGCCGATCTGACCTGTAGATCCAATGATAAGAATGTTCTTCATCTCGTGTCTTGAAACTATGTGATGTTGTGTGATATTTTTCCTTTGGCAAAGATAGGTAATAATTTTGAGGTGGAGGGGAAATGGCGAGGAAATTGTAGGGTACAAAGAGAGTCCCAACTCCAATAGGCCAACGGCGAATCAATCTCGCCGACGTGACCTCATCCGCAATCGACAGGGTGCTGTGCGGAGGTTCTCGGGTGGGCGTGCCTTATCGGACGAGTCGGACAAGTCGGAAGAATAATACCCCCAGGGGGACCCCTCGGCTGGGGTTCTCTCCTATGGACACCCCTTTGAATGCCCCATGGTATGCCCTTTTTAATGGGTAACCCCTAGGTGATTAACTAGGGGGCTATGTGATGCGGAGGATTATGAATATCTTTGCAGAATAATAATTCATTGGGATTCTAGATAATATAATATAAAAATAGCGTATGGAGGATAAGACTTGTATGGTCTCAGTTGGTTCAATGGGTCAAGGTCAGGAAGTAAAGGGGCAAGGATATGATGGTAAAACTCCCAATATTCTTCTATTGGTAGGGTATCGGCTGTTTCTGCTACTCGTGATATACACACTCTGTCGCCTTGCCTTTTTTTATAATAACCGCGACCTACTAGAGGTCTCAAGTCTTTCTGCCTTTGGAAGGCTCTTACTAGGTGGTTTGCGGTATGATATCTCTGCGATATGCTGGATTAATCTTGTTTGGATTGCCCTCCAAATGCTTCCTTTTCGGTTTATGACCAAGAGGTGGAGTCTTAAGCTGATGAGCATACTCTACTTTATCCTAAACCTTCCATTCATCGTGATGAATCTAGTAGATGTGGTCTACTTTCGCTTTACGCTTCATCGTACAGGGATTTCGGTGTTTAAGGAATTCTCCAATGAGAATCCGTTGATGTTCTTGCGCTTTCTAGTTGATTACTGGCATCTAACGGTGCTAGGATTGGTGCTATTAGGTCTTTGGATATGGGTAGGCAGTAGTGGGTTTATCCTCTCTCGACTAAAAGGTAAGGAAGTGGGCGAGAAGTGGCTCTTCCCTCTCTCCCTCTCTGCTCTCTTGGTGATATTAGTTACCTGCATGTATCCTATTACCTCAAAGTTGGTAGGGGTAGGTTTGCTTTGCTTGATACTCTTAATTTGTCTGGTACGAAGCGGTGTGAAGGGGTTGTGGCTTCGTTTGGGATATTTTGCACCTCCTATATTGCTATTAACTTTGGTGATAGTTAGACCTTATATACAGGTTCGAGGGGTATCGGTGATTGGGCTAATGATTATTGTAGCGTGGGGTGTACTACACTACTTCTATTCACGGAAGGGGATCCTCGCGGCTGGCACATGGGTGGCGGAAAGAAGGGGCGCACTCTATTCGCTCATTTGGATTGTGGCAGTCTTATTCGCTTTTTATGGCAAGGACTCTCGGCTCACCTTTTCGACGACCAAGAGAATGCCTATTACACTTGATATCACCACGAAATACACGGAGAGGCCAGAGCAACACCCCATGGTGATCAATACCCCATTTAGCGTGCTATACTCCTATACCAATAGCAGTCTGAGGCGGTATGAGTACTTTACCTCTTCGGAGCTCAAGGAGTATTACTCAAGCTATAAAAAGCTACCCGATGCTTCGCCATACAGTGGGCAGTTTGAAGGCCGAAATGTAGTGCTGATCATCTGGGAGAGCTTTGCTCGAGAGTGGGTGGGTGCACTCAATAAGGATATAGAGGGATATGAAGGGTATACCCCATTTATTGATTCTATTATACCGCAGGCTTATACCTTTACAAGAGCGTATGCCAATGGTAGCCACTCTCAAGATGCGATGCCCAGTATTTTGGCATCTATTCTGAAGCCTGGCACCACTTTTGTCAATTCCATTTATGCTGGTAATGACCTCACTTCTATCGCTAATAGGCTTAAGCGGAAAGGGTATTACACAGCCTTTTTCCACAATGCGAGAAATGGCTCTCTTGGGTTTGATGCTTTGGCCTATAAGCTTGGTTTTGACGATTACTTCGGGATGAGTGAGTTCAATGACGATAGTCAGTTTGATGGAATGTGGGGTATCTGGGATGAGCCCTTCTTGCAGTTTGTGTCGGATAAGATAGGGACGTTTAAGGAGCCGTTTGTGGCGGTGGAGTTTACCACAAGTTCACATCACCCATTTGCAGTTCCAGAAAAGTATGAGGGAGTATTCCCTAAGGGTGAGATTCCATTGCATCAGTGTATTGGCTACACTGATTACTCGCTAAAGAGGTTTTTCGAATCGGCGAAGCAACAGAGTTGGTATGAGAATACAATTTTTATTATCACTGCTGATCATGCGGTGCCAGGTGTACTGGATCGGTATAAAACGATGCTCGGAAAAGTAAGCATTCCTATCATTATCTTTGATCCTAAGGGAGGGTTGATCGGGACAAGCGATGAGATCGTACAGCAAATGGATATTATGCCTACCTTGCTGGACTTGCTCGGCTATGACGAACCGATTATTGCCTTTGGACAAAATATGCTAGCGACAGATAAGCCACACTACTATACTTATATGATTGATGATTGCTATATCTTTGCCATTGATAATTATCTCATCAAGTTTGATGGGACTAACGTGGTAGGGCTGTATGATGTAGTGGCAGATCCTTCGCTTGGAAATGACTTGAGCGAGTCTCACCCAGAGGTTATCAACCAGCACATACCTTTTATCAAAGCCTTTGTACAGGACTTTTCTATTCGAATGAATCAAGATGAGATGCACATCACAGATAGGCCATAGTTGATGTGTGAGGAGGGCTGTTTTTATGTAGTTAGCGGGAATTATGGTAGATTTGCGGTAGTTATCGGTTGAATTGCTACGGTTGGTATGAGGTGGAAGGCATTAAACCTCACCGAGTTTGTAGCATCATAACATTGAAGATTAGGCTTTGTGGCCATAGTGCTGCAAAGGGATTTTTAGAGAAAGGAAAGGAATATGAAAAGTATGAATATCAAGGAAAGAATCGGGTCGCTACTTATTATGATGACCCTATTGATAGGACTTCCAATGGTGGCTTCTGCTCAGGAGGATAGTGCTGCAAAGATTGTGGCCAAGGAGACTGAGCACGACTTCGGGGTATTCAAGGAGAGCGATGGCGATGTGAGCCATGTCTTTGTGGTGAAGAACGAGGGCAAGTCGCCTCTAGTGATCACCCGTGTGATCTCTTCTTGTGGTTGTACTACTCCTACGTTTACCAAGGAGCCAATTGCCCCTGGTAAGAGCGGTGAAATCAAGGTGGTTTACAATCCTACTGGACGAGTTTACCCTTTTGTAAAGACTGTTTCTGTCTACAGCAATGGCAAGAAGGGGCCGCTAGTACTCACCATTAAGGGTGAAGTGGTGCAATAAAAGCCGCTTTGCCCTTGGCGATATCGGGCAAGAGATCTCTATGAAATAAGATAACGCTTGAACCCTCTGGTACCACTCTGTGGTGGCTAAGAGGGTTCATTGGCATAATAATAACAACGAAGCATTAGTGAGGAGAAATGAATAGGCAGGAGCCAGAGATAGAAAAGGGGACAGGGACAGTGATGCAAGACCTCCGGGAGCAGTCGTGGCGTGATGGGCTGTGGCTTGGGTGTTGCTATATAGTACAGGCGTTGGCGCTTTTGCTTTATCGCTTTGGAATTATCTCCACGCTCCTTTTTGTGGCTGGCTTTGTAGCGGTGCCCGTCGTTATTTATAAGGTAGGGACACGGTATAGAGACCTTACTAAAGGTGGCTATGCACGGTATCTCGAGGTGACGAGCTATCTCTCTTGGACCTATCTGGCATCGCTAATGGTGGCATTTCTCGCCTATTTTGTCGCCTTCTCGCTTCTCCTAAAGGATGCCACCTTTATTGGGATGATGGAGGAGTCGCTCAATTTGCTACAGGAGATGACTAAGGATATTGATGGGTATCAGGAGGCACTCAGTCAGCTGAGAGGGCTTACCCCGTTGCGAATTGCCTGGACGGTGGTCTTTAATATGATCGTACAAGGGCTTCTATACATATATATAGTGAGTATCTTTATCAAGCGAAATCGACCCAATGGAGGAGAACAAATGTAGTCTGGACCTGACGATACTGATTCCCCTATTCAATGAGGAGGAGTCGCTCCCAGAGCTACACGAGTGGATCTCTCGTGTGGTGAGTAAAATGGGGGTGTCGTACGAGATCCTATTCATCAATGATGGGAGCACCGATGGCTCGTGGAAGGTAATCAAGGAGCTACGGAGCAAAGACCCTCACGTGGTGGCGGTGAGTTTCAACCGCAATTATGGCAAGTCGCCCGGCCTTCAGGTAGGCTTTACGAAGTCTCGTGGGGAGGTGGTGATCACGATGGATGCCGATCTCCAAGACTCTCCTGATGAGATTCCCGAGCTCTACCGTATGATCAAGGAGGAGGGGTACGACGTCGTGAGTGGCTGGAAGAAGAAGCGGTACGACCCGCTTTCTAAGACCCTTCCGACCAAGCTATTCAATGCTACGGTGCGGCTTTTCTCGGGCATTCCTCTGCACGACTTCAATTGTGGATTGAAGAGTTATCACTGGCGGGTGGTGAAGAATATCGAGGTCTATAATGATATGCACCGCTTTTTGCCTTATATGGCGAAGCAGGCGGGCTTCCATAAGATTGGCGAAAAGGTGGTTCAGCACCGTCCACGGAAGTATGGGCATACTAAGTTTGGGATGAGTCGCTTTGTCAATGGCTACCTAGACCTATTGGTACTTTGGTTTACCGGACGATTTGGTCGGAAGCCGATGCACTTCTTCGGGCTTTGGGGGAGTGTAATGTTTCTCATCGGTTTCATTGCTCTCGTGGTGCTAGCTGTTCATAAGCTGGTGGCCCTCCGGAGTGGCGTCCCAGCACGATTGATTACCGATCTGCCCTATTTCTATGTCTGCCTAGTCGCCATCATCCTCGGCGTACAGCTATTTCTCGCTGGATTTATTGGCGAACTCCTGGCTCGTCAGTCACCTACACGCAATCATTATATCATCGATGAAGAGATTTGAGCATTTACTCCTCCCACTCGTGGCTTTGATGCTGATGAGTTGCCAGGAGGGCACTGGTCAGATGGAGTATTTCCACGAAAGTGGAAGTCGTTTCCATACCCTTTACAATATCACTTACGAGGCACCCGAGTTGCTCACCGAGCAGATCGATAGCACCATGACCGCCTTTAATGCTTCGCTCAACCCCTTTGATAGCACCACACTCATCTCCCGCATCAATCGCAATGAGGCGGTGGTGATGGACGAGATGCTCCGCACGGTGGTGGCTAAGTCGCTAGAGGTGAGCCGAGCCACCGAAGGGCGGTATGATATCACTGGTGCCCCTTACTTTGATATCTGGGGCTTTGGAACGAAGAAAGGGGTGACACGACAGGCTACCGAGGCGGAGCTAGATAGCATCGCCACCTTTGTTGGCTGGCAAAAGCTAGTGCTGCAGGGCGATAGCCTCATCAAGGCCGATCCAAGGATGACGCTCAACCCCTCCTCCCTCTCTAAAGGGTATGTGGTGGACCTCGTGGCGGCAACACTGGAGCGATATGGGGTGACCAACTATCTGGTGGAGATCGGTGGTGAGATCGTGGCGAAAGGGGTAAATCCCGATGGCCATTGCTGGAGAGTGGGGATCAATAAACCGACCGAGGATAGCACCTCTACCATTAGCGAGCTGGCCTATTCGGTGGAGCTGTGTGACGGCGAAGGGATGGCGTCGAGTGGCGACTATCGCAATTTCAAAGTGGTGGAGGGTAAAAAGGTGGCACATACTATTGATGTGCTGAGCGGTCGTCCCGCCCACCAAGATATCCTGAGTGCTACGGTGGTGGCCCCTACCTGTATGGAGGCCGATGCCTGGGCAACGGCACTGATGGCGGTGGGGCTGGAAAGAGGAAAGCAGTTGCTTGAGCAGCAACCACAGCTTAAGGTCTGCCTTATCTATAGTGACCATGCTACCGGGGCACTGGAGACTTACAACAATGGGCTTGAACTACATGAGATAAAGTGATGAGCAAGAGTATCGAAGAGACGATCGAGGGGAAGTGGCACGAGACGCTACAGCAGATCCGCCTACAGCTACGCCGTGGTATGGATGGCGAAACCTCTACCAATCAGCGTAAGATGGGATTGGATTATGAGGTGAACTTTGGGGTTAACCTCCTAAGACTACAAGAGCTAGCCAAGTCACTTCCAAAGGAGGAGGAGTTGGCTGACCTAATGTGGCATAAGAAGGTGCGTGAGATGAAGCTCCTCTCTCTGATGATACGCTCCGTTGATACGCTAACTATGGATCAGGCACTCACCTTAGCAGACGAAGTGGAGACACTCGAAGTGGCGGAGCAATTGGTCTTCCGACTCTTCCGTCGTGCCCCTTTTGCTGCGGAGCTACTCTCCACTCTCTTTGAGCGGAAGTACGATCGCCATACCCCTTCAGCTACCCTTCCCTACCTACTGCTTAATCATCTGGCGGGCGAGGAGGGCGTTACCGCCACCTTGATAGAGCAGGCTACCCCACAGATCGTGGCTGACTTTTTGGCGCCCGATTTCTATAGTAGCAGCGTCATCTATCATGCATTGGTAAAGGTGGCGTCGCTGCGTCCTGATATCGACCTTACCCCACTTTGCAACGAGCTACTTTCGAAGGGCGAAGGGACGAGTAAGGAGTTGGCACAACAGTTGGTCGAACTAGCCCAAGAGCAGCAGTAAAAAGCTATGAACGTCTCCATCCACCCCTCTTGGCAAAAGGTGCTACAGCCCGACTTTGATCAGCCTTACTTTGAGCAGATCACCAATATCGTACGTCAGGCGTATGCCACCAGTGTGGTCTATCCGCCGGCCCCTTTGATCTTCAATGCCTTCAATCTCACCCCCTTTGACCAGGTGAAGGTGGTGATACTCGGGCAGGACCCCTACCACGGTCCAGGGCAAGCGATGGGGCTCAGCTTCTCGGTGCCGAATGGCGTGCTCCTTCCTCCCTCCCTGCAGAATATATATAAGGAGCTGGAGAGTGACCTCGGGCAGAAGCCACCGCAGAGTGGCGACCTCACCCATTGGGCAGAGCAAGGAGTGTTGCTCCTCAATTCTACCCTCACTGTTCAGGCACACCAAGCCCGCTCGCACTTCGCCGTGGGGTGGCAAAGGCTTACCGATCGGGTGATTCAGCTATTGAGCGAGCAGCGGTCCAATATCGTATTTATCCTTTGGGGCACCGACGCTCAGCGGAAAGCGTGGATGATTGATGAGGAGAAGCATAAGATCCTTAAGGCACCTCACCCATCGCCCCTCTCCGCCTATCGTGGGTTCTTTGGTTCAAAGCCCTTTTCGCAGACCAATTTCTACTTAATTAGTCATCATATAACGCCCATTCAATGGGTGTAATAACCATTAAAGTAAAAGAACTAGCACATATATGAATATTGCAATTGTAGGCGCCTCAGGTGCCGTTGGACAAGAGTTGATCAAGCTACTAGAGGAGCGTCACTTCCCATACACCTCTCTCCGACTATTCGGTTCGAAGAGAAGTGCCGGGACGAAGTACACCATCAGAGGTCGTGAGATAGTGGTGGAGCAGTTGGAGCATGGCGACGCCTTCAAAGGGATTGATATCGCCTTCGTTTCGGCTGGCGGTGGCACCTCATTGGAATTTGCCGAGACCATCACCAAGCACGGCACGCTGATGATTGATAATTCAAGTGCCTTCCGTATGGATAAAGAGGTGCCTCTGGTAGTGCCTGAGGTCAATGCCAAGAGGGCACTTGAGGCACCCAAGCGGATCATTGCCAACCCCAATTGTACCACTATTCAGATGTTGGTGCCCCTAAAGGCGATTAATGATCTCTCGCCCATCACCAAGGTACACGTCGCTACCTATCAGAGTGCGAGTGGAGCCGGGCAATCGGGGATTGAGGAGCTGCTGGAGCAGACCCATCAATTTGCTGAGGAGAAGGAGCTGACGGTAGAGAAGTTTGCCTATCAATTGCTCTTTAACCTTATTCCACAGGTGGATCAATTCACTGAGAATGGCTATACCAAGGAGGAGTTGAAGATGATCAATGAGACGCAGAAGATTATGGAGCAACCTATCCAAGTGAGTGCTACCTGTGTCCGTGTACCGGTGCTGAGAGCCCATTCCGAGGCCATCTGGGTGGAGACAGAACAACCACTAACGGTGGAGCAAGTACAAGAGGCTATCCGCCACGCCAAGGGGGCGGTGCTGATGGATCAGCCAAGCGAACAGAGCTATCCGATGCCGCTCTATCTCTCGGGTAAAGATGATATCTATGTAGGGCGAATCCGCAAGGATCTCACCAATCCCAATGGTATTGCTTTCTGGTGCGTGGGTGACCAAATCCGTAAGGGTGCCGCACTCAATGCCATTCAGATCGCTGAGTACCTCGTCGCCAATAGATAAATCGGGAGATGGGGGTGTCATGTCGGACGAGTCGGGCAGGTCAGACGTGTCGGACGAGTCGGGCGAAAAGTTTAGTTGCAACTAAGCATTTGACGAGTTGCAACTAAGCATTTGCCGAGTTGCAACTAACCGATTGCTTAGTTGCAACTAAACTAACGCTGATTTATGGGCTTGTATATCAGCTAGTTATAAAACGACTTTTTGCTTGAGTTTTGTTCCTAATATATATAGCTTGTATTAGATAAGTGGGTAAGGACCTCGGCAGAGGTCCGATTTGTCGTAGCCCCTAGTCGAGGCTCGCAGAGCCGATGACTAGGGGGTATGTAGGGCGACCAAAACCCACGACCCCTTGTGGGTCGGACAACCTATTCTAGGATTAACTTTGATGATTTAGTTCATATTGTCCGACCCGCAAGGGGTCGAATGTATACGTGCGCCATTAGTTACCCCCTGTCGGAGGGGCGTTAGCCCCTCCGACAGGGGGCTACAACAAATCGGACCCCCAAGGGGGTCCCTACCCATAGCCTATTCAATAAAGACCTTTCTAATGCGTAACCCCTAGGGGCTGGTTAGGGTGTCGCTGAAAATAGCTATATTTGTAGCAGGGAGGGGTATTTGTTTTTTCTTGCCTAGATATAATTATGAGTGAGCAAGTGATTGGGTTGGAAGGTTGGAGGAGGAATGGACTGATTCCTGAGTGGTCTAGTGTGGATGCAGTGATCCTCGCGTGGCCCGATGTCTTGATGGATTGGGGCTATAATCTCGATGAGGTACAAGAATGCTACATCGATATCATTGATCATCTATTGGAATACAGCGATGTAGTGCTTTTGATAGATGATTTCCAGGATGTTCCGATGGTTTGTATGAATCGTTGGATGTCGGGAGATTCGGGTCATAGTCTGATACCCTTTTTTGACTTTTCCCTTAACGATACATGGATGCGCGATGTGATGCCCCTCTTTGGTATGCAAAATGGGGAGCGTGTGGCTTATGACTTTGGTTTCAATGGTTGGGGCTTGAAGTTTGCCAGCAATCGGGATAATCAGGCGGTGCGTGAGCTCTTCTTTGAGCGTAAGCTCTTCGACTCGAGTGTACGGTATATCAATCGCCTTGAGACCATCTTGGAGGGTGGGGCGATTGATGTGAATAGTCGTGGCGAGCTTTTGACCACCGACTCGGTGCTTCGGGAGGCGAATCGCAATCCTTCCTATCCAAAGGAGTGTCATGACCTCTACTTCCCTGAGGAAATGGGGGTACAAAGGGTCTTTGAGCTAGAAGGGATAACGCCGATGAGTGGCGATGATACCGATGGACATATCGATACTTTGGCACGTTGGGTGGATGATGAGACAATTGTCTATTGTGCGACAAAGAATCCTATGGATGAACAATTTAAGAAGCTGAAGCAATTGGAGATGGAACTCCAAAAACTGAGGACTAGCGAGGGAAAGAAGTATCGACTAATCCCTCTGCCTATCCCTTCGCCAATGGAGGATGAGATGGGGAAGCCTCTGCCAGCTACTTATGCCAATTTCCTAATTGTGAATGGGGCGGTACTAGTGCCTATTTACAGCGATCCGAAGGATGAGGAGGCGCTGAGGATTATCCAAGAGGCGATGCCAGAGTATGAAGTGGTGGGGATAGAGTGTAGTGCCTTGGTGCAGCAGCACGGGTCGCTCCACTGTATCACGATGCAGGTACCGAAAGGTTTTATCAACATATATGAAGATGAAGGTAGGAATCATACAGCAACAAAATGGGGCATATAGGGAGGAGAATAGAAGGAGACTGAGAGAGAAGATCCTGAAGCTCGGACGTGAAGGAGCCGAACTGGTGGTGCTTCAAGAGCTACACGAGGGGCTTTACTTCTGCCAAGTAGAGAGTGTCGATCGCTTCGATGAGGCGGAGACGATCCCCGGACCAAGTACCCAATTCTATGGTGAAGTGGCTAAGGAGGCGGGAGTGGTGCTGGTGCTATCGCTCTTTGAAAAGCGTGTAACGGGTCTTTACCACAATACATCGGTGGTGCTGGAGCGTGATGGTTCAATCGCTGGGCAGTACCGTAAGATGCACATTCCTGATGACCCCGCCTACTACGAGAAGTTTTACTTCACCCCTGGCGACCTCGGCTTTGAGCCGATAGAGACCTCGGTGGGTCGGCTTGGAGTGCTGGTCTGCTGGGATCAGTGGTATCCCGAGGCTGCTCGTCTGATGGCTTTGGCTGGGGCCGACCTATTGATCTATCCTACCGCCATTGGTACGGAGAGTACCGATACTCCTGAGGAGCAACTAAGGCAGCGTGAAGCGTGGACCCTTGTGCAGCGTGGTCACGCCGTGGCAAATGGTTTGCCTGTAGTGGCGGTGAACCGAGTGGGGTATGAGCCAGACCCTTCAGGGGTCACTGGTGGCATCACCTTTTGGGGGCAATCCTTTGTGGCTGGTCCGCAGGGCGAGCTGCTAGAGCTTTTGCCAACCGATGCAGAGGCAGAGAGTGTGGTGGAGGTAGATATGGAGCGTAGCGAGCAGGTGCGGAGATGGTGGCCCTTCCTCCGTGACCGCCGAATTGATGCCTATGGCGACATCACCAAGCGGTATCGCGACTAAGCAAGGGAGAGGTAATAATGTTAGGTAATTAGGATCATGAAAAAACTACAGATACTACAGCAGGACCACTGGTTGCTCCCTTACGAGGAGTGCCTCAATAGGCGATATGAAGATGCCATGGCAAAGGAACAACAGTTATTGGGCAAGGAGCACACTTCGCTCGATAGCTTTGCCTCAGGACATCTTTACTTTGGACTTCATAAGGAGCCAAAGGAGTGGGTGCTTCGGGAGTGGGCTCCCAATGCAACGGCACTTTATCTTTTGGGCGATTGCAATGGGTGGCAGCGTGACGAGGCATTTGTCTTTTCTCCATTGGAGAATGGGGTGTGGGAGCTGAGACTCCCCAAGGAGACATTGAAGCACGGCGACCACTACAAACTGCTGATGGTATGGGACGGTGGCGAAGGAGAGCGCATTCCGGCCTGGGCAAGGTATGTGGTGCAGGATCCTGAGACGCATCTCTTTAGTGCCTCGGTGTGGGATCCTAAGGAGCCTTATGTGATGCAGTCGCCGAGGGCGGTACTAGGTCATGAGCCACTGATGATCTATGAGGCGCATATCGGTATGGCAACGGAGGAGGAGCGGGTAGGCACCTATCGTGAGTTTCAGAAGCGGGTATTGCCAAAGATTGTGGAGAAAGGGTACAACGCTGTACAGCTGATGGCGATTATGGAACACCCTTACTACGGTTCTTTTGGGTATCATGTCTCTAGTTTCTTTGCCCCTTCATCACGCTTCGGTACGCCCGATGAGCTGCGGGAGCTGATTGATACGGCTCACAGTATGGGTCTGGTGGTGATTATGGACTTGGTTCATTCACACGCAGTGAAGAATGAGGTGGAGGGGTTGGCTCGTTTTGATGGTACGTCGACGCAGTTTTTCCACGAAGGGGCGAGAGGAGAGCATAGTCAGTGGGACTCGAAGTGCTTTGACTATGGAAAGAATGAGGTGCTGCACTTCTTGCTCTCCAACTGCAAGTATTGGCTCGATGAGTATGGCTTCGATGGCTATCGCTTCGATGGAGTTACTTCGATGATCTATGAGGATCATGCGCTAGGGCGGAGCTTTTGTAGCTACCAAAACTACTATGATGGGGGACAGAATGAGGAGGCGATTACCTATCTCACACTCGCCAATAAGTTGATCCACGAGCACTATCCACATGCAATCACGATTGCTGAGGAGGTGAGTGGTATGCCAGGTATTGCTTTGCCTGTGGAGGCAGGTGGCTATGGCTTCGACTACCGACTGGCTATGAATATTCCCGACTTTTGGATAAAGCTGATCAAGGAGTGCCCCGATGAGGAGTGGCGGCCTGGCTCTATCTGGTGGGAGTGTACCAATCGCCGTAAGGACGAGCTGAGCATCAGCTATGCCGAGAGCCACGACCAAGCTTTGGTGGGCGATAAGACGCTGATATTTAGGCTGATCGATAAGGAGATGTACTGGCACATGGACAAGGCGGACGACAATAGTGCCGTGGCCCGTGGAATAGCACTTCATAAGATGATCCGAATGGTGACGATGACCACGATGAATGGGGGGTATCTTAACTTTATGGGTAATGAGTTTGGCCACCCAGAGTGGATCGACTTCCCTCGTGAAGGGAATGGATGGAGTCACAAGTATGCACGCCGCCAGTGGAGCTTGGAGGAGAATGGCTTCTTGAAGTATCAGCAGTTGGGTGACTTTGATAGAGAATTAGTGGACTTTGTGCGTGGGGTAGAGGACTTCCACAAGTTGCCACTAGTGCAGCTTTGGGATAAGTGGGAGGATCAGGTGTTGGTCTATGAGCGTGGTAAGTATCTATTTGTCTACAACTTCCATCCTACCGACTCCTTTGCGGACTACCGATTCCCAGCACCGGCTGGGAAGTATCGGACACTCTTCTGTAGCGATGAGCGTCGCTTTGGGGGGTATGATCTAGTGGATCTCTCGGTGCCACACTTTACGCTCTGTGACCATGAATTGAACTTTGAAGGGCGTGGCTGGCTAAGCCTTTACATCCCAGCCCGTACAGCTTTTGTGCTGGTGCGAGAAGAATAAGGGAGCGAGGGAAGTGCTTTTTGGATAATAATTAAGACGGTAATGAAAGAAAGAGTAGAGCTTTATCCCTTGCGATTTAGGGAAGTGTACAAACAGACGATTTGGGGCGGGAATAAGATTTATCAATACAAGGGGAGACCAGCACCGGCCGAAAATATCGGCGAAACGTGGGAGATATCGCCTATGGAGGGCGATGCCTCGGTGGTAGCGGAAGGTCCATTGGCAGGAAAGGACTTGATAGAGGTAACGCAGGAGTATGGAGCTGACTTGCTGGGACAGCAGGTCTTTGACCGCTTCGGAGGTAAGTTCCCACTACTGATTAAGTTGATTGACTCACAGCAGGATCTGAGTGTGCAGGTGCACCCAAATGATGCCTATGCCGAGAAGCGCCACCACAGCTGGGGAAAGACGGAGATGTGGTATCTGCTGGAGTCGGAGCCTGGAGCTAAGATCTATGCTGGTTGGCAGAAGCAGACCTCTAAGGAGGCGTTGCCAGAGCTAGTGCAGACTGATGCAGTGATGGGTTACTTGGAGGCGCATACTCCTCACCCAGGCGATCTCTTTTTCCTCCCAGCTGGAAAGGTGCATACGATTGGGGCGGGAAATCTTTTGCTAGAGATACAGCAGGCGAGTAAGATTACCTACCGTCTCTTTGACTTCAATCGAACCGACAAGGAGGGGAATAAGCGGGAGCTACATGTGGCAGACGGTGCAGAGGTGATCGACTTTTCGCTTAATACGCACGGGGCTGAGCCGTACGACCGTGAGACGAAAGACCAGCCGGTATCGATGGTAGAGTGCAACTACTTCGCTACCCGTATGCTTCAACTGACGAAGGATTATGCAATGGATCTGGACGGTCGTGACTCTTTCACTATCCTATTTGTGGACGAAGGGGAGATCACTATTAATGGTGCTTATCGTCTTGGGAAGGGGGAACTATTGTTGCTCCCTGCCGTGATGAAGCAGGTAACGATTGAGACGAATGGGGCGAAGGTGCTGGAGACCTATATTCCCCACGAAAAGTGATGAATGACGAACTACTCGCCTATGTGTGGAAACATAGGGAGGAGGATGTACGAAAGCTGGCTCTTAGTGGTAGGAACGATGCTGGAGACTTGGACTTTCCGTCGGCACTTAAGGCGATACAAGCACGGCAAAAGCTAAAGCTAAAGCACCCTGAATGGTATGCGGTGCCAGAGGTCTTTATCCCTGAAGCAGTGGTGGTGGAGCAATCCTCTAGTCCTGAGACGGCTGCCTACAAGAGCCAGTTTGTTCCGACCGATGGGACGGTGCTGGATCTTAGCGGTGGCATGGGGGCGGATAGCTTTGCCTTTGCCAAGGTGGCAAAAGCGGTGACCTATCTGGAACTCTCACAGGAGCGTGCCGAGCTGGCTGCCCACAACTTTAAGGCGTTGGGGTGTGGTAATATCTATTGCCATACTGGAGCTGCGGAGGTGGAGGGGCTTGCTTTGGCAAAGGAGCTACAGCCAAACTTGATCTATCTAGACCCCGATCGGCGCCCTTCTGCGGCCCGGTCGAGGGTTTTTCGTTTGGAGGATAGTCGTCCAGACCTCACTACGTTGCTTCCTCGGCTCTTGGCTGTATCGCCGAGTAGTGAAGTGCTGGTGAAGCTCTCCCCGATGGCCGACCTCGCCTATTTAGAGGGGGCACTTCATTTCCCCTTTGATACGCACATCGTATCGCTCAGGCGTGAGGCAAAAGAGCTCTTATTGCACTTTTCTCCTACCGCTACCCAGAGTGTCACGGTGGTGGAGATAGGTAGGACGCGTACAATTACTTGCACCACCGATGGGCATACTACTCGACCTGTGGAGATTAGTCATCGGGTGGGGCAGTATCTCTACGACCTCTACCCCGCCTTTGCCAAGGTGGGGTATGAGCGTTTGGGCTTAGACGATCCCGTTTGGCAGCCTGCTCGTCACACCCATCTATACTTTTCGGAGGAGCTGCTTCCCGACTTCCCCGGTCGTGCCTTTGAGCTACTAGAGCACAACCTAGGCGAGAAGCGGTGGCTGAAGAAGGTGTCTCGCCAACCCCTCCATCTGCAAGCTAAAAATCTCCCCACCTCTACAGATCAATTAAGACGACAGCTGAAGGTGAAGGAGGGGGGTGACTTATTTCTCTTTGCTTATGCCAATGAAACGGGAAAGCGAAATTTTGTACTCGCAAGGCGTCTAGAGCCGACTTTGTAGAGACATTGCACGAAGGCGATCTGCTGCGTTGCTTTCTGGATTCGGGCTCGGTCACGTACGTGAGTACGCTCCCAGCACCCTCACCCTCAGCGCCTTGCATCTCATCCTTCGTGCAAAGTCTCAGCATATTTTAGAAAATATGTGAGAATGGCACTTCGTGCAACATTCTCTTTGTAACTTGATTTAACTAATTAATGGTCGGCAACTCTCTCTAATTCCTTATATTTGTGGTTGATAAGTAAGGAATGATATGTGTAGAAACAGTGTGATTAATAGAGTCTATTTCTGGGGAATGCTCTTGGTAGTGGCCGTAGTAACGACCTCTTGTGCCAAGCAGGCTTATTATATCGATGCCTATTCTCGGCAAAATGCCAAGGGTAATCACACCATTCAGTGGCAAATCAATCCTGGAATGAATGGCGAGGTGGCCATCTATGCCTCGGAAAGCCCCAATAAATATCCCGACCAGCCGCTTGCTGTGGAGCAGATACGAAAGGAGGTTTACCACTATAATAGTCCGGAGGGTAGCTACAGCCACACTTACTTCTTGCTGGTCTTTAATAATAGCGACATGAGGGTGGTGACGAGTCGGGTGATCCCTACCGTGGGTATCCTCAATCTCCGTGACGCTGGGGGGTATATGACGGCTAGTGGAGAGCAGATGAAGTGGGGGATGCTCTATCGGTCGGGTGACTTATGGCGAAGCTTTGAACAGGACATTCCAATCATTGGGACTTTGGGAATACGGTCACAATATATCATGTCGCCTTCGAGGATAGCCAACTATCCTCCGCAGATGGGAATGTCGGCGATTGAGCAGATTCAGGTGGAACCAGATAAGGAGATAGACTTCCAGTATCTCATCGATAAGATTTATGAGGGGGAGCGGAGCAGTGAGGAGATCAAGGGGATGCACCGAGAGGTACTCTATAATATAGCGTTTGATAACCCTAATCAACTCCGAATTATCCTCAATGAGATGACGAATCCCGCCAAGTATCCTATCCTCTTGAGTGATGACCTGGGAAAGGATCGGGTCGCCTTTGTGATCTTCTTGATTCACCATATTCTAGGGGTGAGTAAGAGTGATGCGATCGTCGATTATATGATGAGCAATGACAATCTGCCCCCAAATAGATTGGAGCCGAAGGGCTTTACTATGCCTCAGGGTGTGCAGGAGGCGCTGACCGAGTACTTCAGGTGTGAACCAAACCAGATCAATGAACTCATCGACGAGATAGAGCGGAGGTATGGCTCCATAAATAACTATCTGACCGACTACCTCCACTTTGATGAAAGTAAGCAGGCTGCAATACGGAATATCCTCCTCTACTAATGCTGTAGGGAGGAAGGACCCCAGGGGTTGCGCATTAGAAAGTTCTTATCGTATGGTTTTTAGCAGGGGTCTATGAGTAAGGACCTCGGCAGAGGTCCGTGCTAAATAGGCACAGGTCAAGGCACGCAGTGCCGAAGACCTGTGTATAGATAGTTGTAAAACACCCTTGCGACCCCGGCCGAGGGGTCGGACAACCCTATTTCTAGGTCTGACCCCTCAGCCGGGGTCAAGGTGATGGTGAATATGCCCTTGTACACAGGTCGTTCGGGGCTAACGCCCCTCCGACCTGTGCCTATTTAAGAGGGACCTCTGCCGAGGTCCTAACTCCATTATCATGTATATGATCACTCGCACAACAGTCTGTTTCTAATGCGTAATCCCTGAGGAGGGGCGCTTGCCGGTACTGGTAAGTACCACTTCCCTGAAAGCTATCTGCGTGAGAGCGGAGCTGTAGGGTACTTTTTCCCTGAGCCACTCTCTAAAGCTCTCCTCGCTGAGGGCTCCCTTTTCAATCAATTCTATTTCTAATCCGATGCTATTGCCTAGTGTGGGGTTGTCTATCGTAAAGGCTCTCGCTGTAGCTATCAGGGGGTGTTGCTCTACAACCATTTCTAAGTGATCTAGGTGGATATTCTCTCCTCCGCAGACCACCATTCTATCCGCTCTACCTCGGTGGTAGTAAAGCCCTTGAGGGTCTCGGTAGACTAGGTCACCAGTGGCTTGCCATTTCCCTTGTCGGCTACTCATGGCCCACTTCGAGGCCACCCATAGTTCGCCCACCCCTTGGGAAGATGGGTTATTGATCTTGCACGCTACCCCTTTGATGGGTCTGCCGATCGGTATTTCTGTGGTCGCCTTTCTGAGTTCTTCGGAGGTGGCCAGCATGAAGAATCCAGCCTCCGACGTGCCGTAAAGGTTGAATAGCTGTGTATTCGGCAGTTCCTTAAGACAAAGGTGTGCCTGTGTGAGGGTGAGCCGATCTCCGCCTGTGATGATGGTTTGAAGTGAGGAGAGTTGGCCTGAGGCGTTGGAGTGCTGTAGCAATCTCGGTATCATCGACGGAACCACGATGAGTACTTCTATCTCTCCCGTTTTGATACTGTGCAGCGTCTCCAAGCTACTAAAGTGCTTAGTGAGCCATATCTGCTTTCCCATTGCGAGGGAGATGAGTAGTGTGGCTAACCCAAACCCGTGAAATAGGGGTAGGGGGATATAGACACTCTGTTGCCGGTGGATGCCAATTTGCCTAAGCAGAGCTAGGAGCGGTGGAAGGAAGGCGGTGGTGGAGGGCTTGCGACTTGCCTCTGTGTAGTGGCCACTGGAGCCTCCGGAGAGAACCGATATCATGCCGCCTCGTGCTACTTTCGGTAGAGCGGTATGGTTTGTGGAGGGAAGGGTGGATAGCTCTTCGGTCGTCACCACTCTGCCTTTTACAAAAGGCAAGTCGGAATCGGTAATCCATAGCTGATACCCCTTGTTTTTACTGGAGAGGTCAGAGAGCTGTTGGGCAGATAGATCGCTATTTAGGAGGTAAAGGTGAGCCCCCAAGCGTGAGACTGCAAAAATCGAGAGCACCGCTTGGGTATGATTGCGACAGAGTAGGGCCACTTTGCTCCCCTCTGTGATGCCATACTTCTGCTGAAGGTGGCTGGCTAGTGCATAAGCTTGCTCAAGAAGCTGTAGGTAGGTCAGCTCTTCGCCTTCGCTATTGAGCGCTTTCTTATTGGGGTAGGTCTCTGCTGAAAATCTGAGCAGCGCCATCAAGCTGACCCCCTCGGAGTAGATGGCTTTTCCCCAAGTGAAGAGCCCCTTGGGGGTGATGAACTTGATCTGCCAAAGGGCTTTCAATAGGGAGAAGTGGGATTTATTTCGCATAGTTAGTACGTTGGTATATCCATTCAATAGGTGTCCTAAGCAGTCGTGCTACTGGAGCGGTGATTCTTGCCCACCACGGGATATAAGTGGTGCGAACTTTGCTAAGGGCGAGGCCGAGTAGCTTCATTGCCGCTTCATCTGCCGTGTAACCAGGTAGATTGCGGTATGTTGCATTGGCTCCCGACATCGGGGTGTGGACGAGTGGGAGGTAGGCAGTCAGCACCTTGATCCCTTCTTGGTGCCACTCTACCTTGGCGGTACGTAGCCAAATATCCATGGCCCCTTTTGAGGCGTGGTAGGCCGACCACCTAGGAGCGTATGGGTATAGCAGACTGACGGATCCACTGTAGATGACCCGACCACCACTTTGCTTCAGAGACGGCTGGAGTGCTAAGAGCAGTGCCACGTGCCCAAGGTAATTGACGCTAATCGTCCGTTCATAGTCGTGCAGTCGCTCTAGGGATTCGG
The DNA here is from genome assembly GCF_000372405.1 of Porphyromonas somerae DSM 23386. Classification (GTDB taxonomy): domain Bacteria; phylum Bacteroidota; class Bacteroidia; order Bacteroidales; family Porphyromonadaceae; genus Porphyromonas_A; species Porphyromonas_A somerae. Next base: position 30,535 of record NZ_AQVC01000015.1, read on the forward strand.
GGATGGCCCTACAGATAGATTTGCCTGCATTCAGAAAGAGGTAGTCTATCTTTGGATATCTTTCGGCAATCAGGCTTGAGGTGCGGAGCAACTCTTCCCGATTTCGGAGGTCCACGGAATAGATGGCCACACGGCTTTCATTGCCATATAGTTGCTCCAGCTCTTCGGTATGGCGTGAAAGGAGGATCACCTCGTCACCAAGAGCGATCAGCCTGCTAGCTAAGGCAAAACCAATGCCCGAGGAGGCACCTGTTACGAGGCATACCCGCCCCTCTAGCCTCCCCTTTAATTTGCTTTCGGCGATACAAGTGGGAGGATAGATCAGTCGTCGGAATATGTCTTGGCACCAATTCTTCATTCCAATTGCAAAGCTACATAAAAGAACGTTTATGGTGGGAGCCAAATTAAAATACCTCCAGGGGTTACGCATTAGAGAAGCCAGATAAAAATCCGACTAAAATAGGGCCGCAAAGGCTCTTTTGTAACTGTCTGTAATTCAGTGCTATATAAATGTGTCTGCCGAGATGCAACTAAGCATTTGCTTTGTTGCATCTCGGCATTTGCTTAGTTGCAACTCGCCGATTGCTTAGTTGCATCTCAACTTTTACTCTACTAGCATAGAGGATTTATGGGGATGTCTCAGGATAGTATTTTTGCCCTAGATGAAACTATAAAAGCGTAGCCTATCTCGATATTCTTACTCATAACGTAACCCTTGAAAATATCTCTGGCCCTTAAACTTTTGTGGCGAGAAGGCATCCAAGGGATATTTAAGAGATGTATAAATATATTGAAGTGCAGGCGTGATGCGAAAGTGGCTATGGATCGTAGGAGCTCTGCTGGTGTCTGTTTTGGCATCAGCACAGAGTAAGACTTATTCAATCAAAGGGGTAGTTTATGAGGAGGCGACAGAGGAGACTATTGTAGGGGCGGGAGTACGTCTTTTGCATCAAGCCGATTCTCTTTATGTAGCAGGTAGCTCTACAGGCACAAAGGGTCAATTTTCTCTTGCGAATATTGCCCCAGGGAAGTATCTCCTACACATCAGCTTTTTGGGTATGGAGCCCTATTATAAAGAGGTGGAGGTGGTGAATAAGAGTGTAAACTTGGGCAAGATTCACCTCTCCGAGTCGGTCACTAGGCTAGGGGTGCTAGAGGTAAGGGGGCAGGCGACGCCAATGACGGTGAAGCAAGATACGATCCAATTCAATGCAGCTGCTTTTAAGATGCGACAAGGGGCTAGCTTGGAGGAGCTGTTACGGCGTATCCCTGGTATGGAGATTGATGAGGATGGAAAAATCACCTATAATGGCGAGGCGATAGAGCGGATTGAGATGGACGGGCGGTCTTTTTTCGGAAACGATCCACAAATGGCTACGCGCAACCTCCCCTCTGATATGATAAAGAATCTGCAGGTGGTAGATAAGAAGTCGGACGAGGCAAGGCTCACCGGGATGAGCGATGGGGAGAAGGTCAAGGTGCTCAATCTGGAGATAAAGGAGGATAAAAAGCGTGGGTTGATCTCTAATCTGTCGGCCGGATATGGCACGCAACAGCGGTATACTGCCAATGCCCTCGTCAATCTATTTAATCACGATGCGAGGTACACTATTATCGGCGAGCTGAATAATATTGATGGCGTGCGAAGGGGAAGAGGAGAGGAGACCACCCGTAGGATAGGGGGGAATTATGACGACCTCTTCCTCAATAAAACCCTGAAGGTCACTGCCGAAGCCTTTTATAATAGCCGTGATTTCTCGGTGGATGGCAAGACGATGACGACTCAGTTGCTGGGTGGCGAAAAGGCCAATAACGAGGCGGAGCAGTATCACAACTTTAGGAGGAATGAGGAGGTCAACCTTAATGGTCGTCTGGAGTGGAACCCCCAGGAGTCCACGATGCTGGTCTTTGAGCCTTACTTCAGATATAATTGGAATAAAACGGATAATAGCTCTCAATTTCAGACAACTAACCGTCAGGGTATCGCTATTAATGATGGACAATCGTTACGAACTAATGATGGAACTTCTTACGAGGTGAATGGCGATCTGCACTTCCGTCATACCTTTAATGAGCTAGGGCGGAATGTTTATGCCCGTCTCTCCTACCGATTTAATGGCTCTGATGGAGAGGGGCTTCAGCTATCTGAGACCAACTTCCGACGGTCGCAGGAGAAGAAGCTACGCGATCAACAACAACGCTCTTATGACCGTGGGGAGTCGGGACGTTTTAGAGTCGCCTATCTTGAGCCCTTTAGTAAGGAGTGGGCACTTCAATTGATGTATGATGCCAACTTTGGTAGGAGAAAGAGCGATCAATCAACCTTCAATAAGGGTGCTACGGGAGAGTACACGGAGCTAGACCCTATCTACTCAAGGGGGTCGGAGAATAGCTATTTTACCCATAGGCTATTAGCACGCCTGCGTTATAAACTTGCCCCTCGCAGTTACCTCTATGCTGGAATGGGGGTGAACCCAAGTACATCGCATACGATATCTACGCAAGGGGGTGAGGTGACCTTTGATAAGCAACGTACGGTGTGGAATTATGCACCTACCGCGATTTTGGAATACCGACCTTCGGATTCATTGCAAATCAATATCCGCTACAATGGTCGTACCAGTCAACCCTCTATGAGCCAGCTCAACCCTGCAACGATTGTCCTTTCACCGCTCGCTCAGGTGCAAGGTAATCCCGACCTACTCCCCTCTTTTTCGCATAGTGTATGGGGAAGCATCAACTTCAATAGACCTATGGCTCGCCAAAGTCTCAATATGATGTGGGGCTGGAACCTCACCAATAATGCGGTGGCACCGATACAAAAGATTGACGCTACCACAGGGGTGAGGCAGACGAGCTATCAGAATATCAGTGGTAATCAGTCGCTCTTCGGCGGATTTATGATGAGTTTGCCGATAGGTGGAGCTTCGTCGAAGTGGAGTAGTTTCACCTTCGGAAGGGTGCGTTATTCGCGTGAAAAGGGGTTTGTCAATGAAGCCCTTAACCGAGCCGATGTGTGGCGACCTATGCTGTCTCAGAGAGTTACTTGGAGTGGCTCGTGGCTACAAGCGACTGTGGGTGGCTTTGCGATGATGCAGCAGGCGAAGAATAGTATCTCTAAGGAGATGGATAGCCGCACATGGGATTTCAATGCGTTTGGCGAAGCGATAGTCACTTTGCCCTTTGGCCTTTCTCTTTCTTCCAAACTCACCTACCAAGATACTTCGGGCTACCAAGATCAATTGAAGCGCAACTTTTGGCTACTCGACGCTTCTGTTAGTTACTCGTTCTTGAAAGAAAAACGTGGCACGCTACAGCTATCAGGCTATGACCTTCTACAGCAACGTACCACGTTTATGAGGCAAATCTCACTGGATCGAATTACAGATAGTGAGGTCAATGGAATTACCTCCTATGTGATGCTGACCTTCTCTTACCGCTTTAATAATATGGGCGCCGATGTCCGGCCTTCAGGAATGCACAGCGGTCAACGCTACGGAAGGGGATATAGAAGGCACTGATCTATCTGGTGGGTCGCTTCTCACTCACCAATAGAGCTACAGCGATAATCACCGCACCGATGCCGAGGGTGCTTTGTGCCGTGAGTTGCTCCCCTAGTACGGTAACTCCGACGATCACTGCAGTGAGGGGCTCAAGTACTCCCATAATAGCAGTGGTGGTGGAACCGATGATAGGAATGGCAACAATGAGGAATAAATTGGATATCAATGTAGGCACCAACCCCAATAGGAAGAGTAAGCCCCATGCTCTTGGTGTGGGGGGTAGTTCAAGTGTCTGCTTACCGATAGATAGACCTATAAAGAATAGGGTGCTAAATAGCATCAGGTAAAAGGTGAGTCGCCACTTTGGAATGGTACCAATGGTGGTTTTATTCACCACAATAATATAGACTGCATAGCAGAAACCACTGAAAGCGACTAGTGCGATATCAGTTAGCTTTACTTGCACCCCTTCGCTACCTAAAATCCCCGAAAGTAGTACTACCCCCATAAAAGCGATGACTAGTGAGATGAGCCCACGGCGGGTCATCCGTTGTTTGAAGAATATGAGCATCAGGAGTGCCACCATCAGAGGGTACATAAAGTGGATCACTGTCGCCACGCCCGAGGTCATCACTTTGTAGCCATTGATCAGAAATAGTGCACTACAGAAGTAGAGGGTCGACATAATGAATATGATACGTATGTGCTTGGCTGTCTCCCGAAAGGATATTCGCTTTTGGAGCATTACTAGAGCTACTAGAAGTGTAGCAAAGCCGAAGCGGTAGATGAGAATCGTCTCTGTCTCCATCCCCTCTCTCATGAGTGGGACGGTGAATAGTGGAATCAATCCAAATGTTGCAGACGATAGTAGGCCTGCAATATAGCCTTTAGTACGTTCGTTGGTCATAATGAATCAAATAATGTTGGTTGGCACGGTGCAAAGGAGCGTCGGTGGAGTGGGGTAATGCCTAGCTTTCGGATCCCGAGGAGATGTCGGGGCGTGCCATATCCCATATTGTGCTCCCAGTCGTATCCTGGGTATTCCTCTGCGTATTTTATCATCAATCTATCTCGGTAAGTCTTGGCTAGGATAGAGGCGGCAGCGATGCTTGCCACCTTGTCGTCGCCTCCTACTATTGTCTCAAAAGGGATGTCTGTCTCGGGCTTAAACTTATTGCCATCTATCAATAGGTATTCAGGCAGTGTAGAGAGTGCCGAGATGGCTTTATTCATTGCTCTGAAGGTGGCTTGGAGGATATTGATCTCGTCAATCTCTGCTGGTGGTACCTCGCTAATGGCATAAGCAAGAGCTTGCTCTTTGATAGCACTTGCTAGCTCCTCTCTACGCTTTGGCGAGAGCTTCTTCGAGTCGTGCAGGCTAGAAATAGAGCATTCGGGTGGAAGGATTACTGCGGCTGCCACTACAGGACCTGCCAAGCAGCCTCTGCCCACCTCATCTATCCCCGCCTCTATCCGCTCGGGGATCAACCTATTGGGCAGTTTCATTTTGGATTTTTTTGTAGGAGCCTACCTTATGCACAAAAGGGGTCATCGGCTCAATATGAATGATGATGTGCGTCTCCTCTCCAAAGCGTTCCCTCAGAAGCTCTTCCACGCGTATGGTGAGGTCGTGTGCCTCGTAAAGCGGTATGTTCCCATCCACTCTCACGTCCATTTCGATGGCGATGGTATCACTACCAGTCATCCTCGTCCGTAGGTTGTGAGGCAGTTGTATCCCCTCTACATTTTCAGCGATCTGGAGAATCTCCTCCTCGGTATCTTGGGGTAGGCTTGCCTCTGTGAGCTTATTGAGTGCTGGGATAGTTACAATTGCACCCATCCGCATTACAAAGCCAGCCACCACAATAGCAGCCACAGGCTCCATTAGCCTAGCCACCCCTCCAAAGGCTATCGCGCACCCAGCTCCTATCAGTACTGCGAGTGAGGTAAATACGTCACTCCTATGGTCCAATGCTTCTGCACGGAGTACCTCGCTACGGGTCTCCTTCGCCTTTTTCATTGTGTAGTGATAGACCCACTCCTTAAGCCCCATCGCAAAGATAGCAACTGCCAGTACTATCCACGAGGGGATTTCAGGGAGCTCCCCATTGGTGAAGTAGGTAGCAATGGTTGATATACCATCCACCACAATCATCACACCAGCGACAATCATTACTGCCCCGAGCGAAAAGGTGGCCACCGTCTCATACTTGCCGTGTCCATAATCGTGGTCTTCATCTTGCGGCTTACCAGATACTTTGAGTAGTAGATAGACTACCAGATTAGAGAGAATATCAGCTAGTGAATTGATACCATCCGCGATGAGGGCAAAGCTATTGCCGAGGATCCCTACCACGAGTTTCAGTGGGGGCAATAATGAATTGACCCAGATGCTGGCGTGATATGCCTGTACTTTGGCGGTATGGTTATCCTTCATCGCAAATGGTTTAGGGCTCTACATTGACTGTGATAGTATCGGACTTCAGCCCCCTAGCTGAGGCTGTTAGCTGGATAGTACCACCCTTTTTACCCGCTTGTACAATGGCAGTGAGCTGTCCGCTAAAGGCAGGTTGCTTATTGCTTTGGAATGGCACAATACAGGTAGCGTCACCATTGGCTGCCGCATGAAAGTGTCCCGCCCCCTTCGCCTTAAATGTCACCTCATTCGTAGCAGTAGGCACTACGTTGCCCTCCCGATCCACTATCTGCACACGCACATAGGCAATATCCTCACCATCCGCCTTGATATGGTCATTCTCAAGCTTCATCTTGATGGCATAAGGCTTGCCCGTAGTCCTAATAGCTCTAGTAGCCACCTCATTACCTCGCTCATCATAAGCCACCACCTTCACTTCACCAGGTTGGTAAACCGTATCCATCCACATCAGGCGGTAGCGTGGTTGTCTTTGTAGTCCATCACGGGGCGTCTCCAGAGATACAGAGAGATCCTTTGTCCGCTTCCCTTGGCTTTTGCCATTGATAAATAGCTCCGCCGTAGGGTAGTTGGTGTAGACAAAGATAGGAGTCACCTCCCCTTCGCGTCCTTGCCAATTCCAATGCGGAAGGATGTGGAGTGTCTCCTCGCCCTTATTCCAATGCGAGCGATAAAGATAAAAGCGATCCTTCTCAATCCCCGCCAAGTCCACTGCTCCGAAGTAAGAGGAGTGGCTAGGCCACTCTGTGTAGTAAGGAGTTGGCTCACCAATATAGTCAATACCAGTCCAAATAAACTCCCCGATCGTGTAAGGTAGATCCTCTTGATTGAGGAAGTCGTCCTCTGGTAGATTGCTCCATCCGCAATGCTCTACATCATAGCTACTGCACTGCTGGTCGGGGTACTTGGCCATAGACTTCCGCTCTACAGGGAATTTGTAGATTCCACGAGAAGAGAGCGTAGAGGTGGTCTCGGCACCTAGTATCAGCCGTTGTGGCAATTGCTCATACGCCTCTTGGTACTGCCAATTGTAGTAGTTGAAGCCTGCTAAATCCATAATCGTAGCAAAGTTATTCTTCACCGCTCCTAGAGGGTTGTTCATACCGACTGTCACGGGGCGAGTAGGGTCTTCGCGATGCAGTACACTCTGTAGGAAGTATGCCACCTTATTACCGCCAGGGGTCACTTGCTCATCTATCTCATTACCGATGCTCCACATCACGATAGAAGGGTCGTTGCGGAAAGCTCTCGCAAGATTGGTCAGGTCTCGATCCGCCCACTGCTCAAAGTAGAGGTGGTAACCATTCTTCACCTTAGGGCGTGCCCACTCATCAAAGCTCTCAGCCATCACCATCATCCCCATCTCGTTGCAAGCTTCAATCAACTCTGGGGCTGGCATATTGTGCGAAGTGCGAATAGCATTCACACCCATATCCTTCATCAGTCGAATCTGCCTCTCATATCCCCTCTTGTGGCTTGCTCCGCCCAATGGGCCTAGGTCGTGATGCAAACAGACGCCCTGAATCATCACCTTATTGCCATTGAGGTAAAAGCCGTCATCGGGGCGTAGTTCAATGGTCCTCACCCCGAATCTCGTCTGGTAGCTATCCACCAGCTCGCCATCTACAAATACCTGAGTAAGGGCAGTGTATAGGTTGGGCTCATTGAGATCCCATAGCTTGGGGTGTTGGAGCTTGATATTCTGCTCCAGTAGATTTCCCATTAGCTCGCTGCCAGAATTCTCCATTACCGCCACCTCATTTCCTCCTTCAAGAAGTGCAGTACGGATAGAGATCCTTTCAGGCTCGATAGCGGTATGGTTTTCGAGTGTCGTCTTGATATTCACCTGTGCCCACTCCTTGTCTACTCTGGGTGTAGTGATCTGGGTGCCCCATTCGGCTACCTTTACTCCAGAGGCAAAGGTAACCCATACATTGCGGTAGAGCCCAGCACCAGGATACCAGCGAGAGGTCTCGTCAGGGTTTTCTAAGCGAATGGCAATGCTCTGAAGCTTCTCTTGTGGATTGATATAATCAGTGATATCCACCTGAAACGGGCTGTACCCATAAGGCCAGTAGATCGCCTCCTTACCATTGATAAAGACCCTTGCATTGCTCATCGCTCCATCTATTCGTAGATAGGTGCGGTCGGAGCTCTGATAACCCTCCTTTAGGGCAAAGGTATTGCGGTACCAGCCAGCTCCCACATGTGGTAAACCACCCGTACGAGCTACGTGGTAAATAGGTGTATTCTGACCATCTTGTGAAATGGCCAAGAACTGCTTATCTATCTCTGGGCTATAAGGGCCATAGATGGCCCAATCGTGTGGCACCACCACTTGTGACCACTTGCTATCGTCGTACTTGGGGTTGCTAAACGCCTTTTGGTCTTCCCTAGTGAAGTGCCAACCCTCTCTTAGGCGAAGAACCTCTCTAGGCGTGAGGCTGTTATCCAATTTATTCTGTCCAAAGCTCGGCAGAGTCGCTGCTGTGATAGCTATGAGAGCCACAGCCAGTGATAGGTAATGTCGCATACGTTTCCTAATATATGTTCCTTAATAACTATCTGCAAATATACCCATTTTTACCGACCTTCTCTCTATAATAAAAGGCAGTCTCGGCTTAATGTCAAGACTGCCTTTTTTGTTGCTCATAAAGCAAATGAGAGTTACTTGCGTACGAGTGTAGCTAGAGGCTTGCGGAAATCGTCAAGTAGATAGAGCTCACCATTTTCAGAGATGGTAAAGTGCTCAACCTTATCGAGTAGCTGAGTGAATTGCTTCTCAATATCCATATGCTCGCAGAGGGCTAGGGTGCCAGCAAGGTCATCGAAGTCGATCTCCGTGGCATCATAGTCATCATCGGTTGGGTCGTCAAATTCAAGGTTGCCCATGTAGTCATTGCAGCCAAAGTTGCCTGCGAATCGATTCTTGGCAATGTCAAAAGAGAGGGTGAGGCTCACCTCAGTCATCTCCGTCTTCCCGATCTTTTGGACAGTCCACTCGCCCTCGAGTTGCTCCTTAGGAACAGCCTTAAAGAAGTCCACTCCCTCATCTGCCACTACGGCTGTTTCAGTTGTGGTAGTGGTTGTTTGCTCTTCATTCGTCTTTTGCTTGTTACTACAGCTACTTAGAGCAAGAGCTGCGAGTGCAATTCCTAAATAGATAAGATACTTTCTCATAATCCTTTTGTTGTTATTAATTAGTTAATTCCAATTCCTTTGTATTCCAAGCCGAGAGCCTCTAGCTCCTCCGCCGGATAGATATTTCGGCCATCTACCACAAGATTTCCACGCATCAGCTCCTTGACGCGCTTCCAATTGGGGAGCCTAAACTGCTTCCACTCAGTCAGTAAGATTAGAGCATCTGCCCCCTCCACCACATCATATATATCTTGGCCATAAGCCACTTGTGCTGGTAAGATATTGCGGGCATTCTCAATGGCGATTGGATCAAAAGCGGATACCTCTGCTCCCGCCTTGATCAGCTCATTAATCACCACGATAGAGGGTGCTTGTCGCATATCATCCGTCTCAGGTTTAAAAGCTAGTCCCCATACTGCCACCTTTTTCCCCTTGAGGTCGCCTAGGAGCTCTACCACTTTTTCATAGGGGCGTAGCTTCTGCCACTCATTCACCTTATGCACCTGCTCAATAATGGTCAGTGGCCGACCGTGCTCGCGGCCAGTGCTGGCGAGTGCCTGTACATCCTTTGGAAAGCAAGAGCCCCCATAGCCACAGCCAGGGTACAAAAAGGCCTTGCCGATGCGTTTGTCCGAACCCATACCCTCCCGAACAAGAGAGATGTCGGCTCCAATTGCCTCTGCAAGGTTGGCCAGCTCGTTCATAAAACTGATGCGAGTGGCGAGCATCGCATTGGAGGCATACTTAGTGAGCTCCGAAGAGTGGATATCCATGCTGATGACACGATAATTATTAAGCAGAAAGGGTCTGTAGAGCCGATGCAACAGCTCCTTGGCATAGTCGCTTTTGTACCCCACCACTACACGATCGGGGCTCATAAAGTCTTTGATCGCTGCCCCCTCCTTTAAGAATTCAGGGTTATTTGCCATGTCTAGCTCGAGTGTTGCGAGCCCTCGCTTGGCATACCCAGCCCTTATTATCTCCTCCACCCGATCTGTAGTCCCTACTGGTATGGTGCTCTTGGTCACCACCAATAGGTGCTTGGTGGCCAATTGTCCTATCTCCTCGGCTACAGCAAATACATACTGAAGGTCGGCTTCCCCGCCCTCACCAGTAGGGGTGCCGACAGCAATAAAGAGGATGTCAACCTTATTGATCACCTCTCCCAAGTCTGTGTAAAAGGAGAGACGTCCTTGGGCTCTATTCTTAGCCACTAGCTCGGCCAGCCCTGGCTCGTATATTGGTATTTCGCCCCTTCTGAGTGCTTCAATCTTGGTTTGATCCTTATCAATGCAGCAGACATTTACCCCCATCTCCGCAAAGCAAGTGCCACTCACTAGCCCCACATATCCTGTGCCAATAATCGCAATATTCATACTTACTTCTCTACCTCGTATTTACAATAGTTGCACTAAGGTACCAAGAATATATTGATTAATCCACTATAGTAGCCCTCTACCTAGGGGTGACGCATGAGAAAGTTCTTACCGTATGGTTTATAGCAGGGGTTCTTACTATAGGGCGATTAATCGGGAGTGCCTAATCGGACGAGTCGGACAGGTCGGACGAGTCGGAGGTAGTGGTCGGGCGAAAAGTTTAGTTGCAACTAAGCGTTTGCTTTGTTGCAACTCGCCGTTTGCTTAGTTGCAACTCGTCGATCGCTTAGTTGCATCTCAGTTTTGGCTGTGATCGCCTATTCTTTTTTCTGCTGGTGGGTGGCGTGTTGCGTGTTGTGGAAAATAAATCTTAATTTTTATTGTTTTTGTGTTTCTTTTGGGTACCTTTGCAGAAAGCAGATAGGTATGGCCACTTGTGTACGATGGGTGGCTGTTTAATAGGGAATTTGGTGAGAATCCAAAACAGTTCCTGCTACCGTAATGTCTTGAGGAGGTAGGTTGCCTCCGCCTTTCAGATATTCTCTGAAGCCACTGGATTTACTCTGGGAAGGCTTTTCTATTAAAAGGGATAAGACTAAGTCGGGAGACCTGCCTACTTGCCTAGTATTTTTATGGATACTCTTGGCTCAGGAACAGGCTAGTATCCGTGTGTATTTATTTATCGTTATTATATTATGTGCTCACGTAAAAGGTGGAGTGTATGGTGCGTGTTTGGGTGCCTGCTTTGCTGTATTCTTTATGGGGTAGGTGCAGAGGCCCAGTCGCTTCCTAAGGATTCTATTCAGCTCTCGGATCAGCTGGAGGAGGTGGTGGTAACGGGTACTGGTACCCGCCACTATAGTGCGGTGGCACCGGTCCGTACAGAGGTGGTGTCGAAGCAAGATTTGATCAGTATTTCGGGGCACAATCTCGATGGTATCCTCACTACGATATCCCCTTCATTTGATGCTCTGAATAGTGGTATGGGAAGTGGAATCACTCTTGGCGGGCTAGGCAATAGCTACATTTTAGTGCTGGTGAATGGCCGCAGACTACATGGCGATGTGGGTGGTCAAAATGACCTCGGCAAGATTAGTGCTTCTATGATAGAGAAGATCGAGATCGTCAAAGGAGCAGCCTCTACGCTGTATGGATCGGATGCCATTGCGGGTGTGATCAATATCATCACCAAGGACTATACTGATACGCCACTTTCGGTGGTCAATAGTACACGCCTAGGTTCGTATGGGCAATGGCAGCAGAATAATACCATTGCGTGGGGGTACAAGACCTTTTCTAGCGTGACCCAATACTCAGGTGATAGGAGTAGTGGCTGGCAAAATAGCACGCAGGAGCTTTACCGGAAGGAGCTTTACGAAAATAGTACTACAGAGACTACTAGTGCCTTTTATAATCATCGTATCCAGCAAGAGATCGCTTGGCGACCCAATAGGCAGTGGGAGGTGCGTGGTACAGGTATGCTCTACAAAAAGCGTATTTATCACAAGCCAGGGGGTCCACGGTGGAGACAGTTTAACCTGAGATACAATGACCAGGCAGCAAGCGTGGAGACCACCTACCGACCAAGTGCCTACCAGACCTTTAATCTCTTAGCTAGCTTTGACCGACACGCCTACCACTATGATTATTACAGTCGCTACCTAGATGAGTATTTACAGCCTGAGGTCCTAGATGATGGTAGGCTACATTATGTGCCGATGCCATTTTATTATCAGCCTGGAGAGTCGTCTTTGGAGAGCGACCAACGCCAATACCTACTTCATGCCAAGGGCTCTATGTACTTTGGCACGGACCATCAAGCTACCTTTGGTGTGGAGGGGATTGTGGACCATTTGATTGCTCCCAATCGTATGCCCAATGGCTCCGGATCGGCCTATACCCTTTCGGCTTATGCTCAGGATGAGTGGCAGGTAACTCCTCTATTTAATGTCACGGGTGGCGTGAGGTATTTGTACCATAAAGCATTTGGTAGCCATATCACTCCAAAGCTCTCTCTGCAATACCGTTTTGGGGAGAGTGGGTTGCAACTCCGTGGTACCTATGGTCGAGGGTTCAAAACTCCAACCATTAAGGAGATCTACTACGAATATCAGCGGACGATGATGAGTAAACTAAGGGTCTATCTGGGTAATCCTGACCTGAAGCCTCAAGTATCAGACTACTTCTCTCTAGGCTTTAGCTATGACCCTAGCAAGAAGCTCTCTATGCACCTTTATGGCTCTTATAACCAGCTCAATAATATGATTACCCTAATCCCAGTTCCATTGCCTTCTAAATACCAAAGCGATGAAGGGCGAGAGCTAGATGGTGCCATGCAGTATATCAATGCTGAGGATGCCAAGATATGGGAGCTGGAGTATGCCATGACGTGGGCACCAGTGAAGTATCTGAAGCTCTCTATGGGCTACACGCTCACCAATACCAGTACCCATGTGTATGATTCGGAGCTCACCAAAAAGGGCGATGGCAAGCCGGTGATCGTGGAGCGGCCAATAGACGGCACCTCTAAGCATAAGGGGACGGTAGGAGCCACCTACACGCTTCGCAAAAAGCACTACGACCTTGTGGCAGGGCTACATGGTAGGCTTCAGACAGATAGATACTATGCCTACTATGGCGATGCCCCTGGCTTTGCACTTTGGAACCTCACCACTACCCACCGATTTAAGTATTGGAAGCAGTGGAATCTCCAGCTGACGCTCGGAGTAAATAATATCTTTGACTACAAGGAGACCCATCCCTATGGGCTCAACTTCGGGACAAAGACGCCTGGACGTACCTACTTCGCTACGGTGAAGATAGGCTTTGACCAGAAGAGAGATGAATAATATATTCTAATAACCTTTTAACTACAAGAATGATGAAAAAGTATTACAACTTGGTGCTGACGCTAGTCGCTCTAGCTATGACAGCAATCGCATTTACTGCCTGTGATGAGGAGGTAAAAGCTCCCACACAAAACCCAGCCGATGCTTTCCCAAAGAAGCACGACACTGCTCTACTACTAGTGACCTTTGGCTCAACCTATCCCGTGCCACAGCAAACCTTTGAGAAGCAAAAGGAGTTTTTCCAAAAGCAATTCCCCAATACCGACCTTTACCTCTCCTATACTTCTAGGATTATTATTAACCGTATGCAGGCTCAAGGAAAGGAGTTTATTCCACCTGCAATGTGGATGCAAAGCTTCTTGAAGAAGAACTACAAGAATGTCCATGTACAGTCTTTCCACGTTATCCCAGGTGAGGAGTTTACACTTCTAAGGGATGCTTATGTGAAGAAGGAGTACAACGTAAAGTTGGTTGATGATCGAAAAGGTCGTAATGATGCTGTGCTAGGTCACCCTCTTCTCTACTCTAAAGAGGATATCCAAAAGGTAGCTAAGATCCTAGTGGACGATCATAAGGAGCATATCCAGAAGGGTGAGGCAGTAGCCTTTATGGGTCACGGTAACCCTGAGGAGAACTACGAGTATGCCAACCAAAAGTATAAGATGCTAGAGCAAGAGATGCAAAAGTATGCTAAGGAAAACTACGGACATGGCTATGTATATGTAGCTACTGTGGACTATCCAGCAATGCTATTTGACTACCTCGTTGGTGAACTAAAGATGGTAGAGGATAAAGTAGCTAATAAGAAAATCCATCTACAACCTCTTATGACCATCGTAGGTGACCACGCTAATAATGATATGGCTGGAGATTACGAGAAAGGCGAGGCTGATGAAGACCAGAGCTGGAAGTGGCAATTGGAAAAGAAAGGCTGGAAGGTAGAGACACATATGAAAGGCCTTGGCGACTATAAGGAGATCAACAATATTTACCTTGAGCACCTCAAAGCGGCTATTGCTGATGGAAATAAGGAGTAACCCTCCTATTGACTGATAATGATAAGGGCGGGCACCAATTGGTGCCCGCCCTTACTCGTTTCCTCCTTTTGCATAAAGGGCAGAGCGATAAAAGAGATAGCCATTAGTTAGTTAGGCGAAATCCTTGATTATTCTATGAATATCATAGAATCTATTGGGGGCAATAAGGAGGCCTAAAAATACTGCTCAATACTATTATAGATTGTTAGGAGTAAAATCCTATTTACAGCTTGAGTATCAACAGTATTTATTCAACTAATGGCTATCAAGTTATGAACAAAAATGTACTCGCAAAGTTATCAATAATAACTCAAGAAATCAACTTTTCCCTAAACCTATTCAGGGTTACCCCTGGCGGAGTGGCAAGGGGTAACGCATTAGAAAGGTATCACCGTATGGTTTTTGGGGAGGTGTCTTTGAGAAAGGACCTCTCCGAGGTCCTTTCTCGCTTGTCTAGTACAAGCTATCCATATTAAGGCTGTAACTTAAGTTTATATTTCTAATGCGTAACCCCTGCGCATGGGTTCAAGTGGTGTCGTAACAATTTGGTATCTTTGCAACGGCTTTAGGAGCTTTTATTTTGGAGAAACTGAGAGAGTAAGAGCGTATGAGTCCGAAAGCGTGCCGCTGGTGTAGCGTGCTACACGAGAGGAAAGTCTGGGCCACAAAGAGCACTACACTTCCTAACGGGAAGCTATCGTGAGGTAGATGAGCATAACAGAAAATAACCGCCACGTGGCTTTGCACTGAGTGCAAACTTCACAGGTAAGGGTGAAAAGGTGGGGTAAGAGCCCACCGAGCTGATAGTGATATCGAGCTGCAGTATGCATTGTGGGTGGAAAGGTCGCGTATACCAGCGCTTGTAGGGTGGCTCGCCCGATGCTGGGGGGTAGACCGATAGAGCCTAGGGGTGACTCTAGGTCTAGATAGATGGCAAGCAGCCTTATCCCTAGGGAGAAGGCAGACAGAACCCGGCTTATTGAGGACTCATACGTTTTTTCTTTACTCATTATATATATAGGAAGTATTGAATGAGAAATCAAGAGGAGGATATCAACCAAAGGCTGGAAAAGATCCAAGAGGAGAGAAGTAAGAGGGAATCAAAAAATTCCGTCTTTAATCGTCTCGGCAAGTGGTTTGGCAATGCCTATAATTTTATCACGAGTGATATGTGGCGGCTTTATGACGCCGAGATGAAAGGGGTGTCGGGCTTTTTCGTGCGTATCCTAAGGGTGCTTTATATCTCAGTAAAGGAGTTTATCGATGGGTCGGTGGCCCAGAAGTCCTCCGCCCTCACTTATACCACGCTACTGGCATTGGTGCCTACGCTCGCTATTATCCTTAGTGTGGCCGCTGGCTTTGGGATGCAGGCCTCGGTGCAGCGTGCCCTCTACGATGCTTTCCCAGCCCATCAGATGGAGCTCACTACAGCCTTTGATTTTGTGGAGTCGTACCTAGCTGAGATCCAGAGTAGTGTGCTAATTATTGTGGGTCTTATTGTGTTGATCTATACGGTATTTAGTATGCTACTGACGGTGGAAAGTGTTTTCAACCAGATTTGGCAGATCAAAGACTCTCGCTCTATTAGCAAGAGCCTAATTGGCTACTTTGCCGCCATTGTGATCGTGCCTATCTCGCTGATTGCCATCTCATTTTCCAACATCTTTATCGGCTCGCTTAGTTCTATTGAGCTACTTGGTACGATTAGTATTACTCCAGTTGTCACCACGCTACTGAAGGTGCTTCCTTTTGTGGTGATTATATTGATTCTTACCGCCCTCTATATGCTACTCCCCAATACGCGGGTGAAGTTTCTACCCGCTTTTGCTTCGGCGGTCTTGGCTGGAGCAGCTTTTCAGATTTTTCAGATGGTCTATATCTCGGGGCAGTTATGGGTTTCTAAGTACAATAGCATCTACGGAAGTGTCGCTGCGATCCCCCTACTGATGCTCTTTATGCAATTCTCGTGGACCATCATCCTCTTTGGGGCACAGCTGAGCTATGCTATACAAAATGTAAAGCAATATGTATTTAGGAAGGAGAGTGAGCGCATTAGCCGACGCTTTAGAGACCTTGTAGCCCTGATCATTATGAAGAAGATATGCAAGGCCTTCAGGCACGAGGGTGAGTCGTATAGTGCCGATCTACTAGCGGGTGAGACCGACCTGCCGATAGTGATTGTGCAAGATACTCTAGATAAGCTAGTTGCCTGTCGCCTTCTAGTGGCAATAGAGTCGAAAAAGTCCAGCCAGCCTGTTACCTATGCACCTGCCTCTGAGATCACTTCTATTACGATCAAGAGGGTGCTCACAGCGATGGATCGACTTGGTTCGGAGAACTTCCGAATGGATATTTACGATGAGTATGCCCAGGAGTGGGAGGCCATACGATTAGCTAGACAACTACCCTTTACTGAGCTCGAACAACCCGTAGTAGACATTGATAATATCAAGGGAATGGGGGAGTAGAGATAAATTCGTAAGAAAGGATATTTGATATAGTCCTAAAAAATTGCTAACTTCGCAAACCAAATGGGTACACTTCGAAATAGGGTGCACCAACGGTGACGATAGATGTGGAACATGTAAACAAACATTAGTATATATATGGCAGTATTAGAAAAGATTAGAAGCAGGGCAGTCATCCTAGTGATAGCCATCGGCTTGGGTCTCTTTGCCTTTATCTTTGGGGATGTGGGCAATTGGTTTTCGTCGCTTTATCGCGACAGCGAGATGGATGCTTTCATCGTCAATGGCAATAAGGTGAAGATCCAAGACTATGAGCAGGCAGTGAGCCAAACAATGGAGCAGTACAAGCAGATGAACCGCAACCTAAGTGAGGCGGAGACTCAGCAAGTACGCAATATGGTCTATCAGACAATGGTGAGCAAGCAAATACTCTCCGAAGAGGCTGATAAGATTGGTCTCACAGTGACTCCTGCAGAGACATTTGACCTAGTGCAAGGGGATAATCTATCTCCAATGATCCTACAGAGTGGGCTATTTACCAATCCCGAGACGGGGCTCTTTGATAGGGCTGCTCTTCTCAATTTCCTTAAGCAGATCAAGACAAAGGGAGCCACTCCTCAAGAGCAGGCACTTATTGATCAGTATAAGGCCATTTGGGTACAGCTAGAGGATGATATTCGCTCTAATAAGCTAGGTGAGAAGTACACTAGTCTGATATCGGGTGCCGTAGTAGCCAACAAGCTAGAGCTAGCCTACTATACCAAGGCTAATAGCGTAGCGGCGGACCTCGCGTATGTACAGCAAAGCGTAGCTCAAGCGCCTGATGCAGATGTCCAAGTGACGGACGCAGATATCAAGGCTTATTACGATAGCCATAAGGAGCTATTTGCTTCACAAAATGGCGGTGCTGACCTAGATGTGATCTATGCTACTATTACTCCATCGGCTAGCGATGTGGAGTCGGCGAAGAGTGATATTGCCGAGGCGGAGAAGGCACTTAAGGCGGGCGAGAACCCAGCCAACGTTTTGGAGGACTACTCTGATGTGAAGTACGTTGATTACTATCTTCCAATTGGTGAATTTAATAATCCTATCTTCCCTGCTGACTTTGCTGCGTTCCTTGAGTCGGCTCCAGTAGGAGAGGTTTCTCAGGTTTATGACCTTGGACAGTCTGTAAGTGTGGCAAAACTATTGGATAAGAAGGTTTCGCCAGAGATGCTGAGAGTAAGCCACATCATGCTGGCACCTGCACAAGCTGGTCAGCCAACTGTGGATAGCCTTCTCACTGTATTGAAAGCCGATCCAAGTCAATTTGCCACTTTGGCTGCTAATTATTCGATCGATACCAATACCAAGACCAATGGTGGAGAGATCACTTGGCTCAATGAGGCCACTGCAGCTCAATATCTAGGCGAAGACTTTAGCGATGCTATTTACAAGGCAACCGTTGGAGTGCCCTTTGCATTTAAGTCGCAATATGGTGAGCATATTGTGCTTGTAAACGAAGCTAAGGACAATGTGTCTAAGTACAAGGTGGCCTTTGCACAGCGAAATATCGTGGCAAGCAATGAGACACAGACTGCTCTCTACAATGATATCAGTAGCTTCATTGCTCAGAATATGGATAAAGATATTGATTCATTGGCACTCAATAAGGGATATCAGGTGCTTCCAAATGTTAAGGTGAGTGCAGACCAGCCTATGCTTACTCAGGGCATCGAGAATAGCCGTTCGCTAGTTAAGTGGGCAATGTCGGCTAAGCCAGGCGAGGTCAGCGATATCACGGAGTGTGGAGATAAGTGGGTATTTGTGCGTCTCAACTCTTCATTTACCGATAAGGTGATCCCACTAGCAATGGTAAAGGATCAAGTAACTGATATCGTACGTGACGAGAAGAAGGTAGAGGCAATGTATGCGCAACTCACAGGTGCTAAGTACAGCAATCTCGAGGCCTTTGCAGAGCAGCTACATAGCCAGGTCGACACCCTCAGCACGGTGAAGTTCAATACTACACGATTGGCAGGTATCGGCTACGAGCCAGCTATCAATGCTGCAGCTGCTTATGCTCCAGTAGAGAGTCTACAACCACTCAAGGGAGTGCGTAGTGTCTACCTCGTTAAGGCTCTGAATCGTACTGAGGATCCTGCTACGGAAGCAGATACTAAGGGGCTACTCGATGCTGAGCGTAAGGGCATAGTTCGCTCACAGGCACTTACCTATATTATCCAGAAGTCGGATATTAAAGACCGCAGATACAAGTTTCAGTAATCTTTAATCCGACACTTGTAAATACATAGAGACACCTTAGACCTAGGTCTAGGGTGTCTCTCATTTTATATTCAACTTATATTCTACGTGACTCAAAAAACATTGGCGACTTCTTTGGTAGATTGAAATATTTATAGTACCTTTGCAAAGCTAAAGCAAAAAGAAGATATATCGGATCCTTAGCTCAGTTGGTTTAGAGCATCTGCCTTACAAGCAGAGGGTCGAAGGTTCGAATCCTTCAGGGTCCACTCACTA
>NZ_AQVC01000016.1 GCF_000372405.1 Porphyromonas somerae DSM 23386
TTTAATCGGCAAATAAAGAAAGGAGCGACATATAAATGCGCCTTTCCAAGTGTTGATTCTGCACTTCATCTGGTAGGGAGCATCGCCCTTAATTCCTCCTATTTAGGGAGGCGAATAGGTGATCTGATAGGTGGTCTGAAGAAGCTATAACATCCATAAAGAGAACGAGATGTGCTTTACTTCCCAACACAAAGCTATCAACCAAAAAGAATACGGCAAGGCGGTGTCTCCGCTGCGCTACGACAGCCTTGCCTTAATTCTTTCTTGCTCTATCTTTGTTGTTTATGGGAAGCAAAGCGAAAAAAATAAGTACATTTGCAGTTCAAAGAGGCATTCTGCCTTACACACTTTTTGGGATACTACCCGTTCAAATGACTTAGCCTACATTCACACAGCAGATGATCTAGACGAGTTACTTATCGGCTCTTGCTACCTATCCGTAGCACCCACCACACCACGAAAATATGAGAGCTATTACTTCTCATACCTTCAATATATGGCCGATGAGACGGAGGAGTTGATTGGCAATACCCGCTATAATCCAGAAGCGAATATTCGTCCTCGTGTATTTGGATATTACACGTGGCAACAGCATGTGGGTGATGCTTTTGATGGTCTTAAAAGCTACAAGGAGAGCATCGATTGGCTAAGAGTATACAATCATATCCTCACCCTTAATATTGTATTAGATGAAGCCGAACGAATTGACACTCCCACAGTGGCAGATCAAAACCGTATCAAGCGAATAAAAGCTGAAGCACACTTTCTGCGTGCTGCCTATTATTTTCAATTGGTCAACCTCTATGCTCTGCCCTATGCTCCAGAAAATCTAGATAAGCCAGGTGTGCCCCTCAAGGAATCACACTTCATCGAAAAAAAGAAGTTTACACGTGCCACCATTTCTGAAGTATATGCCCTAATATCCAACGATCTAAGCTTGGCTATAAAGGAGATTGAAGGGCAACCGACACGCTCGCTATATCGAATATCAGAGGCAGGAGTAATACTCTTTGCTTCAAGAGTGGCACTTTATATGCAAGATTGGCAGAGAGCTGAAGAGTATGCCTCAAAAGCATTGAGCCTACATCCCACTCTTTACAACCTCAATGCTTTGGGAGTGGATAGCTACTTCTTTTCGGTTGATAACCCCGAGCTAATTTTTAGCATGGGGGGAGGGTTAGTATGCGCAGAGATGGGTAGTAGCTCACCCATTGGAGGCTTCTCTGTCTCAAAAGAATTATATCAACTATACAATAAGGACGACTTACGTGGCACCCGCTTTATCGAACGTATCAAAGTCAAAGGAGCACAGCCAAATGGCTACCAACTAAGGGCATGTAAGACAACGCCAAAACTTATGGGAAAGAGCGAGGTGTCCGATGTATTTGTGCTTCGTAGTGCAGAGATATATCTCAATCTAGCAGAAGCTTTGGCAATGCAAGGCAAAAGTGCAGAAGCCGTGCAACTTCTTAAACAACTACACCAAAATCGCTACAAGGTTGGAGCAGCATTACCCGATATTGACACCTCCCCAAAAGGATTAATAAACGAAATCCGCAAAGAAAGACGAATGGAACTCTGCTTTGAGAGTCAACGATGGTTTGATATTCGTCGTTACCGCGTTCAATCTCAATCCCCAGAGAAGATAGAGCTGACCCACACCTACACTATATACAAAAAAGAGGGCAGAAATAGCTTCCCTGATATCACTTACTTCTATACACTTCCGGCTAACGAAGATGAGGGATATGTATTACCCCTACCTCGCGAAGAACGTACTTTCAATGATATTATTCAAGATAATCCACGCATTGAGCGCAAACCAACTAAAATAATTCAACATGAGACCAAATAGTTATTCACACATCGCCATTTTCCTGTTACTTGCGTTATCAGTAGCTTGCTGCAACAAAGAACACATGATGGTTGAGATTGCCCCTGAGATAAATCTCTTTGCTCCTGATGATACTGACCACTCGCCAGAAGCGACACTTCGACGTTCATTTTACGAGCAAACCGGAGCCTACTTGCTCTTCAACGACACGCTCAAACGTGAAGATCGCAGTCGAGTGCTCAGCATCCCTTACAACGTCACGATAACAGGAAGTGACTACTACGAGGCACAACTCTATCGTCTAAAGTATTTGACTACAATAGGTCAGCGAACTGAGGCTACAAACTTCATCCAAAACAATGTAGCAAAGTATGTCAGCAAAAAGGCGATGCCTTACTCAGTATTATTAGTGGATACGATTATAGCCTACCCTTATGATAGAGTATTAAATACTTACAATATGGAGAAGCCCAACAATAAGAAAATCACAGTCTTTGGTATGCAGACGCTAGCTATAGCACATTTAAGCGACATTGGCACAAAAAACCAAGAAGAGCAAAAGAAATTAGCACGAACCATTCTAAATAATATGGTTAATGAAATAATGAGTCACACGCCTGAAAAAGACTTAGCCTCTTTCTATGCCATCAGTGCACCTTATTACGACAAATCATTTTCGAAAGAAGAGGGCAATCTACCAAACGTCAAAGATATGCGTGAATTAGGATTTATCAAGTGCTATCGCTTCAAACCTGATTACATGTCTTTTTATCCAGCTGAGAGAGACTTAAAAACCTTCCTTAAAGTATTACTAGACACGCCAGAAGCTGAATGGCGAAGTAAAAACAAGGAGTTTCCTTTAGTCATTCAAAAGTTTGAGCTCCTCAATCAGATCATAGAAAAGAGAGGAATAAGCCTAGCATACTTGAATATGTAATGACTATCGCACAAAGCTAATCACCGTCGTATAACAGTTTCTCCAATGGGTGTAGGCACGACGGAGGGCGTCCCAGTAGCTACGTTGCTGGAGGGGTTGTCCGTCGAGTGCTATGGTCTCCTTTGCCAGAAGGTAGTGCTCAGAGGGCTTAGTGACCGGCTCTCCTTTTTGGTTTTTCGGCTCTGTATCTATTTGTTTTTGTGGGGGTGGGTTATCAAAAAATTGGTAAGTTTGTGGTTGAATAGAGTGGCTATCACGGAGAGCAGTTTTTTGGGAATGGAAGTAGATAAAGAGGAGTACACACCTCAGCAAGGTGGGGTAGAGGATCGCAAAGCTTTTGTCAATAAGTTTTGGGACTTTGTGGAGGGGCATATCTTGGAGCGTGCCTTCAATGGTCGTATGATCGCATGGATTGTGGCGATTGCCCTCTATGCGGTGGTCCAGGTGGCGTACAACTACTC
The DNA here is from genome assembly GCF_000372405.1 of Porphyromonas somerae DSM 23386. Lineage (GTDB taxonomy): Bacteria > Bacteroidota > Bacteroidia > Bacteroidales > Porphyromonadaceae > Porphyromonas_A > Porphyromonas_A somerae. The sequence goes on from NZ_AQVC01000016.1 coordinate 3,233, forward strand.
TGCGATGCGTAAGATCCGTATGATCTCCACGAATAATACCACGCTACAGGACCTCCGGATGGAGCATATCACCCTCTCTACTGAGCTGATGAATGATAGCCGTATCACTAGTATTGAAGAGAGGGTGGAGGCGGCAGGGCTATCGATCTGCACGCCCACCACAGCACCTATAGAGATTGAGAAGTAATGACGGGCGAGGATCTACGAGAGAAGTCGCGGCAACGCAATAGCTTACAGCGGACAAAGCGAATCCACAAGGGGTGGGAGCTCTACATGAAGTTTGGACTCGTCCTCCTTTTGCTAGGGGTGGTGGTACTAGTAAAAGTAGTCATTACCTCTACCGTGCAGGCGAAGCAGTGGGAGGCACTGGTTCGCTATGCTGGGAAGTCGCGGAGTGCCATTGACCCCCTTCGGGGCAATATCTACAGTGACCAAGATGTGCCGGTGGCGATTACGGTGCCAAGGTACGAGGTAGCTCTTGACATGGGAAGTGACTCCTTTGATGGAGAGTTTTTTGAAGCTGGAGTGCAAGAACTCTGCGAGGGGCTTGCAGAGGTAGTTGGGGGGCAGTCGGCTGCTAGCTACAAGCAGGGGCTTTTGCGAGCTCGCCAGAAGTGCTCGAAGTACTATCGCCTATTTGGTTCGCGTGAGCTCTCCTATACCGAGCTTCAGGCACTGTTGGAGCTCCCCTTCTTCAAGGGTCGTTCCAGGTATCGCTCGGGCTTGATCACCACGAAGTATATCCGCAGGGAGCACCCCTATGGCAATCTTGCCTTCCGTACCATTGGGCGAATCATGAATGAGCCCGACTCCTTGGGTATGACGCACGGCAATAGCGGGTTGGAGATGAGGTTTGACTCCCTCCTCTGTGGCAAAGCAGGAGTGAATCGCTGGGTGCGGGTGCCCCCACGGTGGGAGCCAGTGGAGGAGGTGCCTGCCACCAATGGAATGGACGTCTATACCACGCTCAATGTGGATATTCAGGATATCGCCGAGAAGGCACTCCGTCGTAAACTGGTGGAGGTGGATGCCGATTGGGGCTGTGTGGTGGTGATGGAAGTGGCTACTGGAGCGGTGAAAGCTCTAGCCAATCTGGATCGTATGGGCGAGGGAAACTATATGGAGCGAACCAATCATGCTCTAGCCGACCTGATTGAGCCCGGCTCTACTTTCAAAGCGATCTCCATGCTGGGGGTACTGGATCGGAAGGGTGTGAACCCACAGGATACCGTGGATGTGGGGAATGGTCTCTACACCATCGGCCGAGGGCTTACAATCCGTGACCACAATGCTCATAAAGGGGGATATGGCAAGATTACCTACAATGAGGCGATCTACTTCTCCTCCAATGTAGGAGTGGCAAAGGCGGTCCTGAAGACCTACGGCGACGACCGTCAGGGCTATTTGGATGAATTGAATAAGATGACGATCTTTGACCAGATAGACTTTGAGATCCCAGGCACTGCCCGCCCACGCTTCCAGCAAGATGTAGAGAAGTGGTCCAATAGTACGATGCCGTGGAGCTCTTATGGCTATGAGATATTAATGCCACCAATCTACACGCTTCGCTTCTACAATGCCGTGGCAAATGGGGGTAAGATGATGGAGCCCTACCTAGTTCGCGAGGTAAGTAGCGGTGATAAGATTGGTTACAAGCGAGAGCCCAGGGTGGTGAATAAGCAGATCGCATCGTCTAAGGCGATTGAGGAGCTTCAACTGATGCTCCGTGGTGTGGTGACGGAGGGTACGGGAACAGCTATGAACTCTCCCTATGTCTCTATTTCGGGTAAGACAGGTACGGCTCAACGACTTGGTGGAGGTACCTTTAAAGGAGCAGGGCACAACGTAACCTTCTGTGGCTACTTTCCAAGTGAGCGACCACTCTATAGCTGTATTGTAGTAGTGAGCCGTCCGAGAGGCGTTTACCCTTCGGGTTCTATCCCAGGGGCAGTGCTTCGTGAAATTGCGGAGAAGACCATCGCCACTTCCTACACCCAGTCGCTTGGTGAGGTGCTTCCCGATTCTTTAGCCACCTTTGGCCAGAGGGTGCTGGGCGGTACCACTGAGGGGGTGAAGCATGCGATTAAGTATACAGGAGCAAAGGTAGATCAATTACATAGCAGTGGGACGGAGTGGCTATCGCACCAAGGGGGGGATAGCCTACAGATACTAAGTGCACTCAAACCAGAGGTGGGCACGATGCCCGACCTTATGGGGATGAGTGTGATGGATGCCCTCTACCTTGCCGAAAAAATGGGGCTAGATGTTCGGCTCAATGGACAAGGAGGAGTGGTAAAACAGCAATCAATCCATAAGGGAGGAAGGACAAAGCAAGGACAGTTATTAATATTGACGCTACGCAACGAGTAGAGTATGAAACTAGATAGATTGATGAAAGGAATCGCCCACGATGTAGTGTCGGGCGAACTAGATAAGGAGATTCGGCAGATTACGGCCGACTCAAGAGTGGTGGAGGAAGGCATGCTCTTTGTGGCACTCCGTGGAACGGTCACGGATGGTCACGACTTTATTGATATGGCTATCGAGAAGGGAGCTTCCGCTATCCTATGTGAGGAGGTGCCTCAAGAGCGAAAGGAAGGGATCACTTACCTCCGTGTGGAGCATACCGATGTGGTGATCGGTGAAGTGGCTGCCAACTTTTACGACCACCCTTCCCGTAAACTCAAGTTGGTAGGGGTGACAGGGACCAATGGTAAGACAACTATTGCGACACTCCTTTACCGCCTATTCTCCCACTTGGGTCATAAGAGTGGTTTGGTATCAACAGTCTGTGTGATTGTGGATGGGGAGGAGATCCCAAGTAAGCTCACCACTCCTGATGCTCTCACCCTTCAGAGGTACCTCTGGCAGATGGTAGAGGCAGGCTGCGAGTATGCCTTTATGGAGGTCTCTTCGCACGCCGTGCATCAGCACCGTATCGGAGGCACCTATTTCAGGGGAGGTATCTTTACCAACCTCACTAGAGACCACCTTGATTATCACGGTACCTTCCTCAATTACCTCCACGCAAAGCAAGGCTTCTTCGATGGACTGCCCAAAGAGGCTTTTGCCCTCACCAACTTCGATGAAACCAATGGTATGGTGATGGTGCAAAATAGCGTGGCAGAAGTGCATACCTACGCTATCAAGCGTGATGCCGACTTTAAGGGAAAGATACTCGAGCAACACCTAGATGGTACCGATATGCTTTTTAATAGCCACGAGGTCTATACACGCCTAGTGGGGAGCTTCAATGCCTACAATATGTTGGCGATATTTGGGGCGGCTATTTTGCTCGGACAGCCTGAGGAGGAGGTGCTGAGAGAGATGAGTCGGCTCACCCCAGTGGATGGTCGCTTTCAGACCGTCACAGCACCCAAGGGGTATGTGGCTGTGGTTGATTATGCCCATACGCCCGATGCTCTCGCCAATGTGCTGGGGACGATTCAGGAGCTACAAAAGCACCACGGCGGTCGTATCATCTCAGTGGTTGGTGCGGGAGGTAATAGAGATGCTGGCAAGCGGCCCATTATGGCCGCTACCACAGCCAAACTCTCAGATATCGTAATCCTCACTTCGGATAACCCTCGTCGCGAAGATCCCGAGCAGATCATCGACCAGATGATGGAGGGGCTCGATGAGGAGATGAAGCGGCGTACGCTCCGGATCACTAGCAGAAGAGATGCGATCCGCACCGCCTGTACGATGGCGATGCCTAGCGATGTGATCCTCATTGCCGGTAAGGGGCATGAGACCTATCAGGAGGTGAATGGCGTTCGCCACCACTTTAGTGATATCGAGGAGGTAGAGAAGATCATCGAAGGGGAGAAAGGAGGAGCTACTCACTGATGCTTTACTACCTATTTGAGTCGCTCAATGCACAAGGTGTCCCAGGAATGGGTGCCTTTACTTATATCTCTACTCGCGCGGCCCTTGCCCTTATCGTTAGTCTACTGATCAGCACATTGATCGGAAGTAAGATCATCGATTGGTTACGGAGTAAGCAGATGTCGGATGCCATTCGTCCCCTTGATATTGAGGGGCAGATGGCAAAGGTTGGGACCCCCACTATGGGTGGTATCATCATCATCATTGCCATTATTATCCCCACACTGCTTTTCAATAAGCTCAATAATCTCTACATTATCTTGATGCTAGTCACCACAGTATGGCTGGGAGCCCTTGGCTTTGCCGATGACTATGTGAAGGTGTTTAAGAAGAATAAAGAGGGTATCCACGGCCGTTACAAGCTCATAGCTCAACTAGGGCTAGGGGTGTTGGTGGCTCTGGTACTGATGACTAGTCCAGCGGTGGTGATTAAGGAAAACGTAGCCACCGAGACGGTCAATAAGGAGCTAGTGGTGAAGCACTCCGAAGTGGAGACAAAAAGCACCAAGACCACGATTCCCTTTGTGAAGAATAACAATCTAGACTATAGCGACCTAGCCAAGAATCTTGGACTGAAGCAGAATGCCAAACTCTTTACCCTGATACTCGTGACGCTCATCTTTGTATTCATCGTGATGGGCGTCTCCAATGCAGCCAACCTCACCGATGGACTAGATGGCTTAGCTGCTGGCTCCTCGGCGATTATCGGAGTAGCGCTCGGGATATTTGCCTACGTCAGTTCGCACATAGAGATGGCGAGCTACCTCAATATTATGTTTATCCCTGGAGCGGAGGAGCTGGTGGTCTATGCCGCTTCATTTATCGGTGCCACCGTTGGCTTCCTTTGGTACAATTCCTACCCCGCACAGGTCTTTATGGGCGATACTGGTAGCCTTACCCTCGGCGGAATTATAGCAGTATATGCGATCATCATTCGTAAGGAGTTGCTCCTTCCTATCCTTTGTGGAGTATTTATGGTAGAGGCGCTTTCGGTGATTATCCAAACCGCCTACTTTAAGTACACAAAGCGAAAGACTGGTACCGGCCGAAGGGTATTCAAGATGAGCCCACTGCACCACCATTTCCAGAAACCAGCTGGAGTGATCGACGCAGTGATCCAAAAGCCTACTCGACCTATTGCTGAGGCAAAGATTACGGTTCGTTTTTGGTTGATTGGGATTCTCCTTGCAGTGCTCACCATTGTGACGCTCAAACTTAGATAAGTCATCATTATTATGAAGTGCAATTTACTTGTTTTGGGTGCTGGAGAGAGTGGCGTGAGTGCTGCCCTTTTGGCACAAGAAAAGGGGTATCGACCCTTTGTGTCGGACTCAGGTACCATTCGCCCAGAGATGAAAGCAGTGCTGACAAAGGCGGCAGTGCCCTATGAGGAGGGCGGGCATCAACTCCCCTATCTGCAGGATACAGAAGATGTGATTAAGAGCCCTGGTATTCCCGATAGTGCTGAGGTGGTTCGCCGTTGTGAGGCACTTGGGTTACCGATCCTCTCGGAGATTGAGTTTGCTGCTCGTTACACTACGCCCAAGCAGTTAATCTCTATCACTGGTAGTAATGGCAAAACCACCACTACTACGCTGATTGACCTTGCCCTACGTGCTGCAGGAGTGCAGAGTGTAGCGTGTGGCAATATCGGAGATTCCTTGGCTCGGGAGGTGATGGAGGGGGGTGCCGACGTTTATACTATGGAGCTGAGTAGCTTTCAGCTAGATCATATGTACCGCACCCATAGCCATATTGCCCTTTTACTTAATATCACACCCGACCACCTCGATAGGTACGACCACCAATTGATCAATTATGCTCGTGCCAAGTGGAGAGTGTTTCAAAATCAAGGAGCAGGTGACTATGCCATCATCAATGCAGATGACCCGCATATTGCAGAGCTTCAACAAGAGGCGCCTTTGCAGGCAGAGTTTGTCAAGACCTTTTCTACTCGCAATCCCAAGGCCTCTGCCTACTTTGATGGCCAATTGATTCGCTTCGAGGGGGGTGTCACTTACGACTACACCCAGTTCCTCCTCAAGGGCCAGCACAATGCCGAGAATATTATGGCGGTGGGGCTAGCACTTCAGGCATATGGCGTGGATATTGATCGGCAAGAGGTGAGGAAATGCCTATCCACTTTCGGAGGTGTTCGCCACCGCACTCAGCTGGTCGGTACGTGGCATGGAGTTACCTTTATCAATGACTCCAAAGGTACCAACCTCGATGCTACAGCCCACGCTCTTGGTGCGATGCCCGATGCCAAGACGGTGCTGCTGCTCGGAGGTACCGATAAGGGTAACGACTATTCGCTTATTTTCGACCTGGTAAAGTCAAAGGCGAAGGCACTTATTTTCCTTACCCTAGATACCGATAAACTGCATCGTAGTTTTGATTGCCTCGGACTTCCCACCACCGTGGCACATAGTATGGCAGAGGCTTTTGAGCAGATAACAACACTGGATTTATCTGAGGGCGATGTGGTCTTGCTCTCTCCTGCATGTGCCAGTTTTGACCTGTTCAAGAACTATGAAGATCGAGGCGATCAATTTATTGATGCCTTTGAAGCTTTATCATAATGGCACCCTTTATTTTGCTATTTTGCTGATAATAGGTACATTTGCAACGAAAGAGGTAGGTAATTAATGCTAACTTATAGGAGGAAAGATGATGATTGAACAGATTGGAACCAATGCAGGGCTCGTATGGCATGCCCTGAGTGATAGTAAGAAGCCATTGACCGTAAAGGAGATCCAAAAGAAAGCTGGTATACGTACCCAAGATGAAGTGCGCTTTGCACTCGGGTGGCTAGCCAAGGAGGATAAGGTAACCTTTGATGGTTGCGATAAAGATTGCAAAATCTCTCTCCGCTAGGCTTTAGAAGTTTACTGGATATAGTGAGAGCCGATACTAGGCACCCTCTTCATTAGGGTACCTAGTATCGGCTCTCTGTTTTTACTCAAAGGGGCAAAAAACACTCACGTGCAAGAGACCCGAGAGTGAATTGAGACTGTTGCACGAAGTGCCATTCTCGCACATTTGACGCAAATGTGCTGAGACTTTGAACGGAGGATGATATGCAAGGCCTGAGGATGAGGGCAAGGTGCACGCAGGGCACCAAGGCCCTAACGGGCTGAAGGGAGCGTACTAACGTACGTGACCGAAGCCGAATTCCGAAAGCAACGTAGCAGATCGCCTTCGTGCAACATTCTCGAATTGCGAAAGTATCGGAGTCAGCTAGTCTTTGTGCAATGAGAAATGGGAGTGAAACTGCGATCGCAGCTTGATGAAAGTTGAGTTGCAACTAAGCGTTTGCTTAGTTGCAACTCGTCATTTGCTTAGTTGCAACTCGTCATTTGCTTAGTTGCAACTCAGTTTTTGCCCCTATAATAAGACAAAAAGAAAAAGGTGCTAAAGCGTTGAGATCAACACTTTAACACCTAATCTGCGGTATGGACGGGACTCGAACCCGCGACCCCCTGCGTGACAGGCAGGTATTCTAACCAGCTGAACTACCACACCGTGCTTTAGCCGTTGTTGTTATGGCTTTGCTCGGCAAAGATAGCAAGGATTTTTCAATCCACCAAATATTGCCACGAAAAAGTTTTTATTTTGTCGCCTAATCCCACCAGCAGTACCAGATATGCGACTTGTGTAGGTGCGATGCTAGGGAGGGTAGATTGGTCTCTACAGTGTCTTGGGCGTAGGCAAATACATTCTTGGCTAGGGAGGTAGTGTCTCCCATAGGGGGGTAGGGGGTGTAGTACAGAACGGAGTCACTAGCGATCTTAATTACCACTGCTCCATACGATTCGTACCAATATCGGGCAATCTGAGCATGTTCCTCTGCCGTGGGGCATTCGTTCCAACCGCCATAAGAAAGATAAGTAAATACCTGCCAAGGCTCTTTTATCGGCATCTCTACTAAGATTGGTGTGCTGAGAAAAGTGAATTCTTTTGGGCAATCAGATTCAAATACCTCGCCATTTACCAGTTCTTTCCACGCATTAGCGCCCTCCTCCCCATTCGTCAGGTAGCTCTTTTTGAGCTCCTCAAACCTGCGCTGGAGTATCTGTTGCCCATTATTTTCAGTGGAGTTGAGTAGTTTCGCCCGCCACTGCTGGAGCTTCACCTCGTCGTACCACTCAGAGAGCTCATCCAGGTAGTCAAAGAAGTCACCATATATCGACTCCAGTAGCACTGGGTAGTAGCCACTCACTTTCCAATTTTTGTATTTCTCCAGCCAAAGGTTCTTAACCTCCTCTTCAGTTAAATTAAGGTCCAGCTGAGATACCTTGCAATCCTTAAGAAGTGTCTTGATCCTCTCAAAAAACTTCTCTTGCGATTCCTGTTCAACAGCATAGTCCGTTTGATTTTTTCGTGCGATCTTTAAACCTTTCGCAGAGGTATAGTAATTCCATCCTGCTAGAGCAAAGAAAACTAGCGTGGAGTAGATCTGCTGGTGATTCATTAGCCGTAAGATGATGAGCAACATAACTAATATCGTGATTATGCCCCAAACGATCATCTGTCTAAGCAGAATACGGCTTGCCGTTTCCCAATCATTGGCTTTGATGCTCTCCTGAAGCTTTTGCCCCAGTTGATTAGAGGCCTTCTTTTTGCGTTGGTGGAGAAAGGAGACGACGAATATAACCACTGCTGCTATCGCAACAAACAGGAAAAGTTGAGTCTGATCCATTTCAAATAAATCTATTATGTATTCACAAAGGTAATAAGAGGTTACGATATTTGGTGAAGCGACGAAATATTTCTATCTTGCTGAAAAATCAAGAGCTACTTAAAGTGGATATTAAGTTATGAAGAAAGTGGTTGTATCATTACGGGCTTTACTCTCTGCTGGAGCCACCGCATTGCTGGGGGCTTTAGGCTTTTCGAGCTGTGCCGAGAATATCAATAATGGCATGGCAGAGTATGGCACGCCTACCGTACAGTATAAGCTCAAGCTAAAGGTGACCGACCAAGCAGATCAGCCTATCCCGGGACTTTCACTTAAAGCTATTGGCCAGAGCAAGACAAGTGATGCGGAAGGAAAAGCATTGATAGAGGGGCGGGATACAGGATTTTACAAAGACCACGAAATAGTGGTAGAGGTGAAAGATATCGATGGCGATGCCAATGGTGTTGTGAAGGATGAGGTGAAGCATATCGCCATATCCAAGAGCGACTTTACCAGTCATCAACCTAAAGGGTGGCTGAATGGCACTGTGGAGAAGGAGATCAATCTAAAAGTGGAGCGATAATGAAAAGAAAGTATCGCCAAGTGAGGGTAAAGCTGGCCGCAGGCACATTGATACTGCTCGGTGGACTAGGTGTGGCAGGTTGTAAGACTAGCCAAAAAGTAGAGCCCACCCCTAGAGAGCGGGCGAGGGAGGCGTTGCGGCTCGACTCTATTCCCGACCGTTATCCCGAAGCTGTGGCGATGTATGGCACTCCCTACCGAGAGTTTCAAGAGCAAAAACAAGTACCTACTCAACCAAAGAAAAAGAAGGATAAGTGATGTCGCTTCTCTTTCCACAAAAACAACCCTCGCTGGAGCCGACTCTGAAGCAAAGACTTGCTCTCAATGCCCATCGGGTACTTCGAGACGAGGCGATCAGAGAGCATCAGATGACCACTCTCTTTTGGGAGTGTACTCTGCGGTGCAACCTCCATTGTGCCCATTGTGGTAGCGATTGTAGAGTAGAGAGTGGGGTGGAGGAGCTGAGTGTGGAGGAGTTTCTCGGGGTGATTGACCGACTTACCCCGCACATTGATCCGCATAAACTCTTGGTGATATTCACCGGTGGCGAAGCACTGGTGCGTAGAGATATAGAGGAGGCGGGGCTGGCACTCTACCATCGTGGTTATCCGTGGGGGATTGTGACGAATGGTATGCTCCTGGACGAGAAGCGACTTGAGAGCCTTCAACGAGCGGGCATTCATACCGCTACGGTGAGTCTGGATGGCTTTGAAGAGGTGCACAATAAGATGCGGGGGCACCCCCAGAGCTATGCACGAGCTTGGCGTGCTATCCAATTACTTTCCGAGGCAGAGGAGATTGTGTGGGACGTGGTTACTTGTGTTCATCCTTTGAATTATGATTCACTCCCTGCCCTACGCCAACAATTGATTGATCAAGGGGTAAAGCGGTGGCGGCTATTCTCCATATTCCCAGTGGGGCGTGCCGCTGAAAACTCTCAACTACAGCTCTCCGACCGACAGTATTTTGACCTGATGAACTTTATCTGCGAGACCAATGAGCAGGGCAAACTGCTTGCACAATATGGTTGCGAAGGGTACCTTGGTCGCTTTGAGGGGCGAGTGCGGGAGCAGTTCTATATGTGTCGTGCTGGGGTGAACATTGCCTCGATCCTCTGCGATGGCTCTATCAGTGCCTGCCCCAGTATCCGTTTCGATCACAAGCAAGGCAACATCCGTCACGACGACCTTTGGGAGGTGTGGCAAAATCGGTTCGAACAATACCGCGACCGTAGTTGGGCAAAACGAGGTCCGTGTGCCACCTGTAAAAGCTGGAAGAACTGCCTCGGTAATGGGATGCACCTCCGTGATGATAATGGCGACCTCTTGGTTTGCCACCTCGACCGCCTCAAGGCTGGTGCCCACCGCTAGCAAAGATGTACAATAGTTATTGTGTGGGTCTTGGGCAGCTGCACCACAATCATTTATATCTATTAATACTGTAAGTTTTTTATTCATTATTCATGATACCAAGATTTGAAGAGATTTGGATACCGGCACTGAAAGAGCTATCCTCAGGGGCTGTAGTGAGAGCTAAGGATCTACGAACTCCCTTGGCAAATTTTTTCCAATTAACGGAAGAGGAAATAAATACTATGTATCCGTCTGGAAATGGAGAAATATTTTCGGATCGCATTTCTTGGGCTTTATCGTATCTTTTTATCGCAGGACTTGTGGAAAAGCCTCAAAGAGGTGATTATAAAATCAGTAAAAATGGCTTGTCAATGCTTTCTTCATGTGCTGATGATAAGATTAATTCGTATATCAAGGAGACTGTGAATGCGAATACTTCTAAGAAGAGCACTAAAAATAAGAAAGCAATTAACGCATCTTCCCGAATAGATAATATTGATGAGCATACTCCAGAAGAAGAATTGGCAGACTCCTATAATAGGATAAAGCAGAATGTTCAATCTCAAATTCTGACTACAATTCTAAGTAAACGACCACAAGAATTTGAAAGATTAGTCGTGGAGTTACTTCAAGCAATGGGTTATGGCGGTGAGGTTAAAAACTCTGGAGTCGTTACTAAGCTCTCCAACGATGGTGGTATTGATGGTATAATTAAAGAGGATATCTTAGGTTTTAACCACATTTCTATACAAGCAAAGCGATATGCATTAGATAATAATGTTTGTCGTAATGAGATTCAGAGTTTTGTAGGTGCAGTTGCTGGAACTCCATCAAAAAAAGGAGTCTTTATTACAACCTCTGATTATACAAAAGGAGCAATTGGCTATGTAGAAAGTCTCAATGGTTCTCCAACTATTATTCTGATCAATGGGCAACAATTGTCAGAATACATCTACGATTATGGTTTGGGATTACAGACGGAAAGGGTCCTTAAAGTCATGAAGATGGATATGGACTACTGGGATGCAATGGATAACGCACTTTAACTTTTTATATAAATAAGAGAAGGTTGCACAAAGACAATCGACTTCGTTACTTTTGGTATTTGGTCTCTGTTACTTACGTCAGTATGCTACTTTCGCCTCAGTGGGTCTTGCATCTTGTTTTTTTTATAGTATCGCTTAGTAAGTTGATAGGTTGGGGTGCATTAGTTGGTCTCAGCTATGGATTGACGCATTATGCCTGCTTTCAGTGCAATAGTTTCTAAAAGGAGGAGCATGGTACAGATATTCCAATGCCAGATCCTTGTGAGTAGATCTTTTGAGATTCGGATTATTTTGAATATATTGCTACAACTGCTTAGCGTAGGTGCCGAGCAGATATTTACCCTGTGGGGAGGAGTGCAATTAATTATTTATGAGAGAGGAAGAAAGTATGATCCAACAACTTAAGGAGTGGCTGAGAGAAGGAGATTTTGCGAAAGTGCGAAAGGAGTTGGAGCCTTTGAGGAGTGCCGATATCGCCGATTGTATACTGGAGATGGAGCCGAAAGAGGTGCTGCTGGTTTTTAGTCTTCTTCCTCACCACAGTAGTAGATACCTGTGCATTATTGATTTACTTCGCACTTGCGAGCCTATTGTTGTAGCGATTTCTGCATTGAGACTATCTAAGTATTCAAGTGGCTATGATAGAGATGGAGGCCTTTACCAGAGAGTGAGGCGGATTTTCTAGCGAAACTATTTGTCTATTTCCATTATTTGTGTATCTTTGCCAACGCAATCCAAGCAATGCTCTCTACAAATGCCCAAGTGGCGGAATTGGTAGACGCGCTAGTTTCAGGTACTAGTGTCAGCAATGACGTGCAGGTTCGAGTCCTGTCTTGGGCACTAGTGATGATTGCAACGACATACAGGCGCAGGTGGCGGAATTGGTAGACGCGCTACTTTGAGGGGGTAGTATCGGTTTAACGATGTGTGAGTTCGAGTCTCATTCTGCGCACGATTTTTGTTTTTGCTATAATTTTTGTGGCTTTGGGAGTAATTCCAAAGCCATTTTTTTGCCATACTCATGCTATCTCTGTTGCTTTTTTGAGACTGTTGCACGAAGGCGATCTGCTTCGTTGCTTTCGGGATTCGGGCTCGGTCACGTACGCTAGTACGCTCCCAGCGCCCTCACCCTCAGCGCCTTGCATCTCATCCTTCGTTCAAAGTCTCAGCACATTTGATTCAAATGTGCGAGAATGGCACTTCGTGCAACATTCTCTTTTTAGAGGGAAAAGGGGCAAGGATTTGTTAGTGTCGAAAATTAATACTACCTTTGCATTTAGAAATCGCGGGGTGGAGCAGTGGTAGCTCGTTGGGCTCATAACCCAAAGGTCATAGGTTCGATCCCTATCCCCGCAACTAATTGAAAAGAGGCTAGCTTCATAAGAAGTTAGCCTCTTTTACTTTTATGAGACTGTTGCACGAAGACGATCTGCTACGCCTAGGCTTCCGTAAGGATGCCAAGGTACATAAAGTTGCTTTCGGAATTCGGCCTTGGTCACGTACGTGAGTACGCTCCCTTCGGCCCGTTAGGGTCTTGGTGCCCTACGTGCACCTTGCCCTCATCCTCAGGCCTTGCATTTCATCCTTCGTGCAAAGTCTCAGCACATTTGAAGCCAATGTGCGAGAAAGGCACTTCGTGCAACATTCTATGTGAGGGATTAATTCTATATTTTTCACTTCCTTAATCAGCGAATAGGGAATTATTTATGTATCTTTGTGGGTGAAAAGTAAGTAAGAAGGTTTATAAACTTATTAGGTAAAAAGAGATTATGGAGATTATCAGTATTCATGGACGAGAGATTCTTGACTCTCGCGGAAATCCCACGGTTGAAGTAGACGTAGCACTTGCATGTGGTGCCTTTGGTAGGGCAGCTGTGCCAAGTGGAGCTTCTACAGGCGAGCACGAGGCATTGGAGCTTCGTGATGGTGATAAGTCACGCTACCTTGGTAAGGGGGTGACAAAGGCTGTGGAGAATATCAATAATATTATTGCACCTGCTTTGATTGGTGCCGATGCAAGCAATCAACGTTTGATCGATAAGATGATGATTGATCTTGATGGTACTCCTACTAAGAGCAAGCTGGGTGCTAATGCAATCCTAGGCGTGTCACTAGCTGTGGCTAAGGCTGCTGCTGATGCACTTTGTATGCCACTTTATCGCTATATCGGTGGTACCAATGCACATATTTTGCCAGTCCCAATGATGAATATCATCAATGGTGGTAGCCACTCTGATGCCCCTATCGCATTCCAGGAGTTTATGATTCGCCCTATCGGAGCTACCAACATGAAGGAGGCAGTTCGTATGGGTGCGGAGATTTTCCATGAGCTTAAGACGGTACTTCACGATCGTGGACTTAGCTCTGCAGTAGGAGATGAGGGTGGTTTTGCCCCTGCTTTGGATGGTACTGAGGATGCTTTGGGTTGTATCCTTAAGGCTATTGATCTTGCAGGGTACAAGGCTGGTGAGCAGGTAACCATTGCTCTTGACTGTGCTTCGAGCGAGTTCTATGAGGATGGTATCTACAACTACGCTAAGTTTGAGGGATCAAATGGTGCTAAGCGTAATCGTGAGGAGCAGGTTGCTTATCTTGTAGAGCTAATCAATAAGTTCCCAATCGATTCTATTGAGGATGGTATGAGCGAGAATGATTGGGAGGGCTGGAAGCTACTTACCGAGGCTATTGGCGACAAGTGCCAGTTGGTGGGTGACGACCTCTTCGTGACCAATGTGGACTTCCTCCGCCGTGGTATCGCTGAGAGGTGTGGCAATTCTATCCTCATCAAGGTGAATCAGATCGGTACCCTTACTGAGACACTTGATGCTATTGATATGGCACACCGCCATGGCTATACTAGCGTTACGAGCCACCGCTCTGGTGAGACTGAGGATGCCACTATTGCTGATATCGCTGTGGCAACTAACTCTGGTCAGATCAAGACTGGCTCAATGAGCCGCTCTGATCGTATGGCTAAGTACAACCAGCTGATCCGTATTGAGGAGGAGCTTGGTGAGATCGCACAGTTCGGTTACCAGCGTATTAAGTAAGCTGATATATACATATAAGTAAATGGGCTAGATCATCATCGGATGGTCTAGCCCATTTCATTTACTATGTCTTTGATATCTATCGGATTAGTTTGGTGATGATGTTCTTTTAATGTATATTTGGAGAGTTAAATGATACTATGATTTTCATGTTGGTAAAGGTCTGGTGGTAGTTCTAACTTCTGTGACAGTTTTCTGCTTTTCATTATTTGCATTTGCAGATGATGTTCAAATGCATTGTGTATGGACCTCTTGTGCCGGCACCTATTGCGATGATACACTTGCTGACCAATAGTTCCTCGTTGAGTATATGGAGGCTTTTGATCAATGTTACGACTAAGTTGTAATTCTATGAAGCTAAACACATTTTTCATTCTGATGTTGCTTTTATTTGTTGCTCAACCAATTAGTGGGCAATCATTTCGAGCTATGTACGAAGGAGAAGAGGTGAACTTGTATGATGGAGAGGTCACGCGCGACCTCTTCATTCTACAGATTTCACGTGAGGGATTAAGCTCCTTTCAAAGTTATTTCACCCTACAGCGAGACTCCATCAGAGATGCTTGTGTACAGCAGGGGATAAGTACCCAAGAGACGGTGGCGAGAATGCGGTCGATACCACCAGGGACAAAGTGTAGGCTTTATTACAATTCTAGAGAAAATAAGTATACCGAAATGGATTATGGTCTCTATTACTTTAAGTCAACAGAATTTGCCAGCAAGTTGGATGTCGTATTTGAAGATTTTACAAAGGTGGTTTTAGGCTTTCATTCTGAAATGGCAAAAGCTCACTATTATGGAAGAGATTGGGTTATTTTCTATACGACAGAGATCTCGTTGCCTTATGGACCATGGAAAATAAATGGTTTGCCTGGTGTGGTTACTGAAGCCTGCTCAACTGATGGCGCGTATAGATTTCAATTAAAGGGATTTGAGGTGTCTGAAAAAGATATAGATATCACCATCCCAACAATGATGCTCAACCAAGCTGTTATAGAAGTTAGTAGTAAAGAACTTGCGTGGATTCGAAAGCAAGCGGCTTGTATGGACTTAAGGCCAATCATAAAGAAGTATTCAAAGAACTTTGATATGAGTGGAATGTATCACGATAAGATTGATCAAAGGTATCGCGAATTATCCAAGCGATACCAATATATAGAGCAATAACTTCTATGCTGAGACAATAATGGTGTCTTGAAGTGGCAATAAAAAAGACGTAAGGACACATCATTAAGAGACAAGTAGAGAATAAGTAGACTTCCTTATTGAGTCTTTAGTCTGCCAAAAGTCGGGAAACCAAAAAACAATCAATAAGCACCCGACCAAAGCAATAAAACCTAAGCCTGCGGAATTGAGGATATTGGATTGGGTTGGTGGCGATGCTTTTTTGATGTATATTTGAAGAAGTTAAATGATACTATGATTTTCATGTTGGTAAAGGCCTGATGACAAATGAAAGTATGGATATTATATTTCGCTCTGTTCTTGTGTGCCACCGCACTACCACTCTCAGCTCAGTCCTATTTTGCTTTATACGAAGGGAAGGAGGTTAATCTATATGATGGAGAGGTGTCGGAGGATCTCTTTGTCTTGCAAATTGCCCCAAATGGTGATAGTTCCTTTAGGAGTTATTATCAGGTTAAGAGGGATTCAGTAATGTATGCTGGGCTGGCAGAGGGTTTAAGAGGTTATGACCTAGTCAAAAAGATGAGGGTGTTTCCTCGTGGCGTTAAAGATCAACTCTATTACAATTCTAAGCTACAGGAGTATACGGAGCTAGTATATGGGGTCACTTTCTTTAAGACGGTGGAGAAGGCACCAAATATCAGTTATCAATTTGGTGATGACACTCAAGTGATTTGTGGGTATCCCTCCGAGGTGGCTACCGCTACACTTTATGGCCGAGAGTGGGAAGTCTATTATACCAATGAGGTACCTATTCCTTATGGACCGTGGAAGCTTATTGGGTTGCCAGGGTTGGTTACTCAGGCTCGCAGCCTTGATGGTGCTTACTCTTTCAAGCTTATTGGTTTTGAGAAAAGTGAGCACCCTTTGGAGGTAGCGGTCCCTCAAGTATTGCTCAGTAACCCTGTAGTGGAGGTTAGTAAGGATGAGCTTTTGTGGATACGTAAGCAAATTGAATGCGGTGACAGTGGTCCTGTTTCTAGGAAGTATAGCAAAGGCTATAATGATAGTGGAGTGTACCACGATAAAGTAGCTAGGCGTTTCCGCAATCTATCAAGGCGTTATCAACACATTGAGAAATAGGTGAGGTGTTAGAGGGTTAGCAAGATGAGACGGCTCTTTATACTTGTATTAGTGCTACTGACGCTCTCTGGTACAGCTCTCTGGGCACAGACGGAGCTAAGGGGCATTGTGGTGCAAAGTGACGATGGCTCGAGAGTAAGTGGTGCTATGCTGTTTCTTATCGATGCTGAGACCAAGCGGTCGCTAGCTACTTCACAGAGCGATGATGATGGAAAGTTCCTTTTTAATTGTCGTACTTCGCTAAAGGAGGGGCAGTCGCTTATCGTGAGAGGGTCACTCCTCGGATATAAGGCTTATAAGGAGGCACATTATTTTCATAAGGGGCAGGAGCTGAAGATTGTGATGGAGGCCACTTCATATCAACTTAAGGAGGTGAAAATCCATGCGCCGGCCATTAGGGAGGAGGGGGATACCATTATCTATCGCACCTCTGCCTTTGCCCAAAAGCAGGATATGACGCTCTCGCAAGTGATTGAGCGTATGCCTGGGCTCGAGGTGGTAGGGGGAGGGCAGATTCGCTTTGAGGGCAAGGCGATCAATAAGTTTTATATTGAGCAAATGGATCTCCTTGGGCGTCGCTATAGCATTGCTAGTAATAGCCTTCGCCCCGATGATGTTGCAGCGGTGGAGGTGTATCGCCAGCACGAGCCTATCCGTATGCTCTCTGAGCACTCTTTGTCGGATAGGGCGGCACTCAATATCCGACTAACGGAGCGTGCAAAGGGGCGTTGGCTTGCGTGGCTTTCGGCGGGCGTTGGGGCGGCTCCTTTGCTCTACGACTTGAATGCTCGTGCGATGAGGTTTAATGCCACGACGCAGGGAATCTATCTTGCCAAAGCCAATGACACGGGTAAGGATATGTCGGCAGAGCTCAGGGAGCAGGAGCTCTCTATGAGCCGCAAGCTTTCCTTTTCGCTTAGTCAGTTTGCATCGCTCGACTTCTATCAGAGTATGGGCGAGGTGATTAAAGATTCACCTGTGGGGAAGCGGGCTAGGGTCAATCACTCCTATGCGTTGTCCGGCAATCAATTGGTCAAGCTTGGTCAGCATCAATTCCTTCGGCTGAGTGCTACCTATCTTGATGAGCAACTTGCTTCCTCTCGGGGTGAGACGATTGAGTATACAATGCCCAATGGCGAGGTGAAGCACCTTTCGAGCGATCAGCAGTATCAGTTGCACGAACGCAGTATGGTGCTAAGTGGGGAGTACGAGCATAATGGTGATCGCTCTTTCTTCTTGAATAAGAGTAAAATAGAGCACCAGTCTAAGAGGAGTAACGACCTCCTTCGGCAAGATATGAAGGATTATAGCCAAGAGCTATCGCTCCCCTATCTCAGGGTGGAGAATAGTACGGAGTGGCTCTTCAGGGTAGGGGGTGCTCTGGTGAAGCTAGATAATGTGGCTAAGTATCTCTCTCGCCATCACTCTATGGAGATATCTCTGCCACTCTCGCAATCGGTTGCCAGTCAACTCTTTGATAATAGTTTGATGCTGGGGATTAACTGGCGGTGGGGTGCTCACCAACTCAATAATAATTTCCAATGGGATATACAGCACCATCGTATTGGTGTGGAGAGTAGTTGGCTACCCAATCGAGATACCTCTCCCTCTGACTACCTCTCAAGTAGCCTTACTTGGCAACCTGAATACAATTGGAAAGACCACGGGTGGCACATTAAGCTACAATTGCCAATTAGTTACTTCTATTTTCGCTACCCCGAGAGTCGGGAAGGCTTTGTGAAGTCGGACCCCTTGATCTCTGTGAGTAAGTTTTGGGATAATAACTTCAAGATCAATGGCTCCTACCAGCTTATTCATAATATAGTGGGTGCCGCCAAGCAGTTTTCAGGGCTTAAGCTGAGGGATTCGCGTCAGCTCTCTGAGCAGTTGCCCCGCCCTTATCAGGGTTATGGCCACTTTGCTAGGTTGGGGCTCTCCTACACAGTACCTATGACGGGCACTTCTATTATCGGAGGCGTGCACTTCTCGGAAAACCAACGACGCTACACATTATCAACGGGGCTGAAAGAGGGCTATATCATTTACAAGCAAATTGAGAAGCCATCTTCCTCAAGTCGGGTGGGTGGTAACTTACGACTCTCTCAAACCTTTTGGAAGGCCAATTTGGATGTGGCATTGCAGGGGTCGTATGACCGTACTTGGTCGGAACTCTATCTGCAACAGCAGATGTTGGCACTCCTCTCTGATAATTATGTGGGGCGTTTGGAGATGCATTACCGTCCGATTCCCGATCTTACGATTGATTACGAAGGGTCGCTGATTGGTAGTTTGGCAAAGGAGCATAGTGGTCGATTGGAGCATCTGCCAAAGTTGCTTCAGCAACGACACAAAGGGAGCCTTCTATTTTGGTTGGCAGAGAACTGGTCTACTACGCTCTCTGTTGAGTATCACCATACGTCGGAGCGGAATAGTAAATCTTATGCCGAGGCGACCTTTTTGGACTTTGGGCTAAAGTATGATACCAAGAGGTTTGGTGCGGAGCTCACCCTCTCCAATATTACCAATCAGAAAGCGTACGAGGTGATCACTATCAAGGAACCACACACCTTCCGGGCGGTAACGCCACTGAGGCCTTTTGAGGTGCTATTAAGGGTCAAATTCTCATTGTAATGAAAAAGGGGGGCAAGTCAAATGAGACTTGCCCCCTTTGGTTTACTGACTAAAGGTTATTTGGTGGGTGCTGTGGCAGGCTTTGGAAGCTTGAAGCTGACAGGGATGGTAAAGCGGACTCTTACTGGCTGGCCATCCTGCATACCTGGCTTCCAGTTAGGCATGGCATTGACCACTCTTAGCGCTTCGTTGTCTAGTAACGGATCTATGCTCCTAATGACTTTGGCATTGGAGACGGATCCATCCTTCTCTATGACGAATGAGACCATCACACGCCCCTCAACCTTGGCATCAACTGCCTCCTTGGGGTATTGGATATTTTGGCCAAGCCACTCCATCATTGCCTTTCCTCCTCCTGGGAATTCAGGCATATCATCTAGGTACTCAAAGACCTTTTCCTCTTGCACTGTAGGCTGGGCAAACTTAAAGCTGACTGGAAGGGTAAAGCGGGCTCTTACTGCTTGACCATCTTGCTTACCTGGTTTCCAGTTGGGCATCGCACTGACTACTCTTAGAGCCTCCTTATCTAGTGACTCGTGCACGCCCTTTGTTACTTTGGCATTGGAGATAGAGCCATCCTTCTCAATGATGAATGAGACGATCACACGTCCCTCAATATTGCCGTCAACAGCTTCCTTTGGGTATTGTATATTTTGGCTGAGCCACTGCATCATTGCTGCTTGCCCTCCTGGGAATTCAGGCATATCATCTAGGTAGTCAAAGACCTTTTCCCCTTGCACTGCAGGCTGTGCAAACTTGAAGTTGATTGGCACGAAAAAACGAGTTCTTGCAGGTTGTCCAGCTTGCATGCCGGGTTTCCACTTAGGCATAGCATTGACTATTCTTAGAGCCTCCTTATCTAGTGATTCGTACACCCCTTTCTTTACTTCCGCATTGGAGATGGAGCCATCCTTCTCGACAATAAATGATACCACTACACGCCCCTCTATCTTGGCATCTATCGCATCCTTAGGGTACTGTATGTTGTTGCTGAGCCACTGCATCATTGCTTTTCCTCCACCAGGGAATTCTGGCATTTCATCTAGCTTTTCGAAGACCTTGTCTTTGGTTGGTGGCGGAGCCACTTCTGTGATGGTGCTTGCTTCGGCCTGCTTGATCGTAACCATCTGAGTACCGAGTGCCAAGAAGGCAAGTACTGGAAGTGCCGAAAGTGCGTAAACTATGGCTAGTTTCTTGTTGGTTTTGTTCTTGCTGTTCATCATTACGATTCGTTTCTTTAGGTTTTGCATAGAAAATGAGAGCGAGGGTAGCTCTACCTTTCGGCCTAGTGTACACTCCAGTAACTGGTACTGGTAGGTCTTTCGGTCTCTTCCCTCTCGCAACACCCCTTGGTCTGCTAGGTACTCAAGGTTGGTGCGCAGTTGTTGGAGCAATCCCCACGCACATGGATTCCACCACTGTAAGGGCTGCAGCACCGTACTGATGATGATATCCCAATAGTGCTTCTGCCTAATGTGCTCCAGCTCATGCGACAGAATAGTGGGTGTGATATCGCTATTCGATAAGGACTTGGGGATAAAGATTGCCCTGCCAATCGTGAAGGGGGCTAGCTCTTCATCCACCTCATAAAGTGTGGCATTATTACTGAGCTCGCGCTTCGTGGAGGTGCGGCATAATCTATAGAGTTTGTACCCGCCCGAGGTGAGCCAGATGAGTGTACTCGCTGCACCAATAGCCCAAGTTGCCATCAGTACTCTGGACCAGTCTATTGAGTTTCTCTTTGTAGCAGGTGCAGTGATGGTTGGCTCCTCCTCTATCACAATAGTGAAGCTGGGGAGCAACCTATCTTGTGCCTCATCTATATCCCTTTCTGGTACTGCTAAAGAGATCAGGGGGAGCAAAAGGCTAGAGGCGATGGCGATGAGGTAATACCATCGCTTGGCACGGAGTAGGGTGCTTTTGCGAAGCAATACCACTCCGAGGAGGTAAAAGAGAGCAATCCCTATTCCCGACAGCCCTAGATATTTCAACCAAATCATCATACCACTTATTCCTCTTCAATTAGTTTCAGAATCTCCGAGATCTCCTCCTTGCTCACCTTCTCCTCCTGCGCAAAGTGTTGCACCAGACTTTTGTATGAACCTTTGAAAAAGTTGGCAACAATATACTTAATGGTTTTATCGGTGTACTCCTCTTGGCTTACCAAAGGGGCATAGAGGTGACCACGTCGCTTCCCCGTGCGAGTAACATACCCCTTGCTCTCCAGCTTATTGACCACCGAAGCCACAGTAGTGTAGGGGGTGTCCGAATGCTCCATCAAGGGGATGGCATCGCTTATCTCACCCTCTCCGATATGCCATAGTGCACGCATAAAGTCCTCCTCGAGAGGGGATAGTCCGTTTAGAAAGTTAGGCTCACTCATATTGTTGTTATCTACGATCAATATCCTTATTACGATTTATTCGTAGCAAAGTTACGACAATTTCGTAGATAAACAAACTTTCGCCCAACATTTTTATCCCACATCGCTAGAAGTGGCTTGCAGACAAGCTTCTTGATTTTGATATTCCGGCAATATTCCATAGCTCTGCGGAATGCATTCCGTATGCGTGCGGAATCTATTCCGTATACAGGCGGAATCCGTTCCGCACGCATACGGAATATGAGGTTGTGTGGTATTGTGGTATTCCTGAAAATAGTACACACGGGTTCATGTATTCCTGTTATTGTATACACTGCTCATCTGTTATTCCTGAAAGTGTAGACAAATAGATAAATAATTGTGCTGATGACAGGGGATAACCACGAGTGGCGCAGGAGTTATGGATTAGGAAGGTCTTGCCATGTGGCATTCATTGGAGTGTTTATGGAAAAGGACCTCGGCAGAGGTCCGTGCTAAATAGGCACAGGTCGAGGCACGTAGTGCCGAAGACCTGTGTATAACGATGTACAAAAGATCCATACGACCCCGGTTGAGGGGTCGGACAATTATATCTAAGTCTGACCCCTCAACCGGGGTCATGGAGGTAGTGAATATGCTCTTTTACACAGGTCGTTCGGGGCTTTTGCCCCTCCGAGCTGTGCCTATTTAATAGGGACCTCTCCGAGGTCCTTACCCGCTTGTCTAACACGTGCTAAATAAATAGGTCATTAACTTAAGCATATACTCCTAATACGTAATCCTTGTGGTAGATAGGCAGTTAGTGGGCTTTGGGCTTTTTGGAGGCGCCGGTCACGGCGTCAACACTGCTGGACATCGCTTTCGCTTTATCGCCCAGTAGGTAGCTAGCCACTTCGTTATAGGAGCCAAGGGTAATGGCGTTGTAGCCCTTGGTGCTGAGGAGGTCGGTGATCTTCTTCCCAAGAGTGATGATAGTTGCCTTGGGGGTAATCACATTGATGCCTTTTACCTCGCAGAGCTTAAAGTAGGCCTCCACACTCTTGGTGTTTGAAAAGACAATGTGGGTAAACTCTAGCTCCTTGAGCATCTCTAGGTAGTCGTTGCTATACTTGTCGGGGTCTTTGCTAGCAATGGTCGTCGCCACAGCTACGCCATCCTCTATCCTTGGCGTGAGCTCGCTCACCTTTCTATTGAGGGTGATAGAGAGCACCTTCATACCATTATCGTCCTTAGAGGGTTGGTAATTCTCCGTCACATTGACCACCTCTCCCACGAGAAGCAGACCAGGTGTGAGCTTCGTGTAGTCGGTGTAATTTGGGGTGAAGTCTTTGAGTGTCCCGCGAAAAGCCTTCTGCTCGGGTAGAGTCCCCTTACTAATGATAGCTGCAGGGGTATCGGGCGACATTCCCGTCTTGATCAGTTGCTGGCAGATCTCGGGGATTACTCGTACCCCCATATAAAATGCGATGGTACCCCCTTGCTCCACAAGAGACTTCCACTTCACCGACTCAGCAAGGTTGCTATCTTTGGTGCTTGCGGTAACTAGGGTGAAGGACCTTGCTAGTGCACGGTGCGTCACAGGTATCCCAGCATAAGCTGGTGCTGCGATCGCTGCTGTCACGCCAGGGATCACCTCGGTATCAATGCCCTTATCAAGCAGGGCGAGTAGCTCTTCACCACCACGTCCGAATACAAAAGGGTCACCACCCTTCAGCCTTACCACAGTATTTCCCTTCAGTGCCTCATCAATGAGTAGTTGATTGATCTCCTCTTGTTTTGGCGAAGGTTTGCCAGCTCGTTTCCCCACGGGAATCAACCTCACATCTCCCTTGCAGTGGAGTAGAATAGAAGGATTGGCGAGTGCGTCATACAGCACTACATCGGCTTTGCCAAGCACTTTCGCCCCCTTCACGGTCACGAGGTCAGGATCGCCAGGGCCAGCACCCACCAGATATACTTTCCCACTTTGGGCTAAGAGATTCGGGATAGCAAGCAAGAGTGCAAGGGTTATTAATAATGTCTTTTTCATAAGGTATCAATGATTGATTGCACAAATATATAATAGGGTGGATACAAAAAGCACCCACCCTAGTTCCTTAGTCAATAGTTATTTATTTGCCACCTTTCTTGGTGAATAGGCGACCAATAAAGATGAGGATGCAGGCACCGATAACCGCTACCACTAGCCCTGCCCACCAGCTATCGCCTGCAGAGAGGTCGAGCAAGCTAAGTACCCAACCACCTACTACGCCACCGAGTAGTCCAAGAATGATGTCTACGATCCAAGAGTTGCCTCCACCTGGCATAAGCCATGCGGCTATACTACCAGCTATAAAACCTGTAAGAAGTGTTACTAGCATAATTCAATTACTTTTATATGTTATTAATATTATGTGCAAAGAATGAGAAGTGTACCGTCCCATATCTGCGCATCTCCACAAAATATTGCTCTTTGCTGAAGTCGTACTCCTTTGGATGCTCCACTACCAAGCAACCCTCTGGCGAAAGTAGCTGGCTACTCATTATCCGCCTAGGTAGCTCTGCTAGTAGTGGTAGATCATAGGGAGGGTCAGCAAATATCAATTCAAAGGTACCAAAAGATTCGCTCTTTTCAATAAAAGCGAAGACATCTCTTGTCTGGACACTGTAGTGGTCATCCGAAAGTTGCTCCACAACAGAGTTGATAAACGAGGTATGCCGAGGATTCTTTTCAATGGCCAGCACCTCCTTAGCCCCCCTTGAGAGTGCCTCCAGACCGATACTTCCACTACCTGCAAAGAGATCGAGAAAGCGAGTCTCCTCCCAATCAATTCGATTCTGAAGGATATTGAATAGAGCCTCCTTTGCCACTTCTGTCGTGGGTCGACCTCTAAAGTTTTTGGGAAGTTCAAAGCGACGCTTCCCATATTTCCCGCTTATAATCCGCATAGTATGTGTAATCGCTCCAAGGGGTGTACTGCCACATTCTTATTTACTTCCTTACTACCGTCGGTGGAGTAGTCGTTGAGGACAATGTTTCCAAGACTTTCCTCAAGTAGCTGCTTGATACTTGGCTCGGGATTGTAGGTGAATAAGTATAGGGGCACTGCGTGAGGATCAAGCTTAAATTGTCGGTACAATGCCGTAATGTAGTATAGACAGTCTGCATCGGAGACCATCTTATAGAGATTTGCCAGTAGCAGCTCCCCCGACTTTGCTACCGCCACTTGGATGAATCCTTTGCTGATGTAAGCGGTAACGACCTGAGGGTGCTCTCGGCGAGATTTGCGTAGGGTATAGGTGATTTGTGTGGAGATATGGTGCTCAAAAGTGGGGAGGGAAAAGGACCTTTGGCAAAAGTCAAATAGCTCTCTATTGACCGAATAAATAATGTAAAGGTGCTCCTCCTCAATCGCCTTCGTCAATACTTTTCGCCCCTCTAGCTCAGTGGTCAGAGATAGCCAATTCTCTGGTGAGGCACTATCCATTAGATCCTCAGGGACAATGGCAAAAGGCGACCCATCCTCCACCAGAATAGTAGAGCTCCTGAAGGGAAGAGATAAAAGTGGATGATCCCAAAATAGCTTTTGCATACCACCCTCTTCGGAGCTGGTTAAGGAAATACTCGTGGCCAAGATGGGCTTGTCGTTTTCTTGGGTCGTAGCCAAGACAAATATCATCTCGCTCCCTAGAGTAATGCGTGCATCAATGCCAAGAGCTTCATCTGCTGATAAGCTCTTATCTCCTTCACTTGCGTGGATCTCCTTTATCTCTCTCATAAGGGTTGCAAAAAAAGAGAGTGTTGCACGAAGTGCCATTCTCGCACATTTGAATAAATGTGCTGAGACTTTGGACGAAGGATGAGATGCAAGGAGCTGAGGGTGAGGGCGCTGGGAACGTACTGGCGTACGTGACCGAGCCCGAATCCCGAAAGCAACGCCGCAGATCGCCTTCGTGCAACAGTCTCATAAAAGCACACTTCCTCAGCTATGTAGATAGAGAGGAGTGTGCTTTATGAATGAGTGGGGTATATAGCTTACTCCCAGTTACCTGCGTTGTTATTGATCTCTGTGAGTGAGCCAACCTTTAGCCCAGGATACTTACCGATCTGATTCACACGATCCTTAAGGTTGATGAGCTCAGTCTGATTGAGGTCGCCAAGATAGGTGTCGTAATCTACTTTGGCCTCGAAGATCCTAATAAAGATGTCGGAGCTAGTCTTTACACTAGCGGTATCCATCTCAAAGGTAGCACCATTGGAGAATGGGACAATACCCAACTTGCTGGTATCATAGTCGGCACCGAAAATTGCCTCCTTAGCATTTACGAATGTGGTGTCACGAGTAAAGGATACACGCTCACCATTAACGATAGAGGATAGACCAGCCTCTTCAGCTTCCTTCCAATTGCCAGTGGCTCTTGCTTTCTTAACGATGTCCCACGCCTTTTGCTCAGTCATACCATCTTGAAGCTGCTTCTCTGAGAGCTCCATCACCTTACGTACCGACCTTACATTGCCGTTCTCTAGCCAATTGCGAAGCTCCTCAAAGTTGGCAGCATGGACGTTATTCTCCTGCTTGTATGCCACCTGTGCTGTACGGATATCTATCAATTCCTTGATGACCTCCTTCTCCCTTTGGGTCTTTGTATTCTCAAAGTTAACAGGTACACGGATGCTGTTGTATACCGCCCAACCAAGTCCAATAATAGCTAGGACCAATAAAACTCTCGATAAAATTTTCATACCTTCAAATATATTTGTTATTTTGCATTCAACATTAAACGTACCAAGCTTCTTGAATATAGGTTACTTGTATGTAGTCTCTACAAAAGTAGCAACTTTTATTCAGACTGCCATACGAATCGGCGTTCAAATATAGCTATTTTCGGACAATATGAGTAATAATCGCCCTGAGATATTAGATTTTTTTGGTTTTACCCCCACTTCTAGTCAAAATGAAGTGATAATGGAGCTACAAAACTTCTTTTCCCAAGCTCCCGAGCACTCCATCTTTTTATTGCGTGGGTACGCGGGAACGGGTAAAAGTAGTCTTGTAGGGGCTTTCTCTCACATGCTCCAAAGCTTCCTCTACCCGCAGATGTTACTTGCCCCTACTGGGCGTGCTGCTAAAGTGCTAGAAGGGTATTGTGGTTTGCCCGCC
This sequence comes from Porphyromonas somerae DSM 23386, assembly GCF_000372405.1. Lineage (GTDB taxonomy): Bacteria > Bacteroidota > Bacteroidia > Bacteroidales > Porphyromonadaceae > Porphyromonas_A > Porphyromonas_A somerae. The sequence continues at coordinate 30,234 of NZ_AQVC01000016.1, forward strand.
TATACGATTCACCGAACCATCTACTGGCAGAGGATATCCGGCGATGGCGTCTCGTACGAGGTGGGGTACAATCAGCACCAACCTGGTACCATATACATAGTAGATGAGGCCTCAATGATCAATAATGCCAATGATGGGTACGGCTCCTTTGGAAGTAATCGTTTGCTCGACGACTTAGTGGACTTCTGCTTTAGCATCGAAGGGAGCAAGCTGCTACTGATCGGCGACGATGCCCAGCTTCCACCCGTCGGTACCGAGATGAGTCCTGCACTAATGCCGGAGTATCTTGTAGGCTTTTGCTCCACACTATACCAAGGTGTCCTCAAGGATATTGTCCGTCAGGAGGAGGGCGGGGAGATCGTCTACCTCAGTTACCTCCTGCGTGGTCGCATTCTCGACCTACAGAGTGGCGAGGATTGGCACGAGCCCCTGCTCCCACTTCCCGAGGTGAAGGGCGAGGTAGAGATCATCTCGGGCTACGACCTACCTGAAATGATGGAGGACTCTTATCGGAGGGTGGGGCAGGAGGAGACCTTGCTCATCACCCGCTCCAATAGAGATGCCGAGGAATACAATAAATCGATTAGGTATCACACCCTTTACTACGATGAAGAGGTGGTGCCAGGAGAAAACCTCATGGTGGTGCGCAATAACTATCTTCACTTTCCCGTAGATGAAAAGGGGCAGGCAACAAGTACCTTCATTGCCAATGGGGAGATCCTAAAGGTGCTCAATAGCCGAAGGGAGCAGGAGCTCTATGGCTTTACCTTTAGAGATGCCGAGCTGCGTGATACCCATGGTGGCTTTGTCTCCGCCAAGGTGCTGCTTGATAGCTTATTCACGCAGGCCCCAAGTCTTACCCCAGAGCAGAGGGAGCGATTGTATCAAGGGGTGTGCCAAGACTATCCCGATTGCACCACGCGGAGGATGCTCTATCAAAAGCTACGGCAAGACCCTTATCTCAATGCCCTACAAATAAAGTACTCTTACGCGATGACTTGCCACAAGGCACAAGGCGGGCAGTGGCGGGAGGTCTACCTAAGCTTTGGTTATCTCACCCCCGAGATGATCGACCTCTCCTTTTGTCGTTGGCTCTATACCGCCATGACACGTGCTACCGAAAAGCTCTACATTATCCAACCACCGGCCTTTATTTTCGGCAATTTAGAACTCTGAAATAGCCCCTTCATAACTATTTGATTTTCACCTAGCTATCAACCCGAAAACTGAGTTGCAACTAAGCATTTGCTTAGTTGCAACTCGCCGATCGCTTTGTTGCATCTCGCCGATTGCTTAGTTGCAACTCAGTTTTTCTCTCTACGGGAAAGCAAAAAAAAGTATCATATGAGTGTGAAATAAAGAAGGGTCAAGGTGTTGGAATTTTGTTATTAATAAATAAAAGTGCAGGATTTTGTGTTTTGCCTTGTTATAGTTATATAGAGCAATATTAAACTAGTGTTTGTAGTGGAAATTATTGAGCACTTAAAGTTCATCTAATCATCTAACAAAAACAAAGTATGAAGAGTATGAAAAAGACGATGCTGAAGCAAGCAGTGCTTCTATTACTAGCAATTTTAATGCTAACAACAACTTCTTGCAATCAAAGGGTTCAAGAACGACCCAATGAGTATAACCTAGATAAGACTACTGAAGTAGTCACTTCAAAGACTTTTCAGAGGAGTTCTTCTGAAGCTATTAAGATCGTTCAAGACTTCGTTAAGGAAAGTGGGTTAAGAAGCTCGTTGGTCGCTACTGATGCTATAGTTGATTATGTTCTCAATACGGGGTCATTAAGAACAACACTTGGCGAACAAGGTGTAGAGGCAGTTGATACTGTACTTTATATTGTAAATATACAAGGGGAAAAGGGGTTTTCTGTGATTGCAGGAGATAAACGACTTCCCGATATACTAATTACTTCCAGCTCAGGTAATCTTTTTAAAAATGAGGAGATAGATGACAACAGTGGATTTGCCGTCTTTTTGTCACGACTCCCTTCATTCTATGTTTCAGAATTAGAGAGATTTGAGAAAGATCCCAACAGAAGACGTGAGGACTTTGAACATGAAAAAGAATTTGAGCCAGACGCCCCCGCCCCCAATGTTCCTGAGCGAAAGATTGAGTACAGTGAATGGAAAACAGTAAATTCAATCGGTCCTTTGGTCCCCGTCCAATGGGAGCAAAGTTTGCCATTTAACAATGAGGCACCACTCATTGACGGTCAGAGGGCATTAGCAGGTTGCGTTTCTATTGCTGCTGCACAGCTTACAGCATATCACAATTATCCTTCGTATTATAATGGCATATCACTCGATTGGAACTTACTAACTAGGTACCCGAGCTATTGGCAGTATCAGGGAACGGATCGAAGTAAATTTGAAGAGCAAGTCTCGAAATATTTACGAGAAATTGGCAATACTCTTCAGAATTCTTGGGGAGTTAGTGCTACTGGTGCGTGGACAAAAGATATTGTGTTGATGTTAAAATCAATGGGATATTCGAATCCTTCATCCTTGACAGACTACGAGGAAGGTGCTTTGATAAATAGTCTAGCACATTTGCGCCCAGCTATTATGGAGGGTTATAGCGAAAAGTATACTTATAAGAAGGGGTGGTGGATTTTCAAAAAGACTCATACAGGGTATAGAGAAGGGCATGCATGGTTAGTTGATGGTTATATAACCCAAGAAAGGACTAGAAAGGTAATTAATAGGGAGACTAATGAGACGATTTCAGAAAATAGGGAAACAAGATTGTTAGTTCACTGCAACTGGGGTTGGGGAGGTTATAGAGATGGTTACTTCTATCCTGGCGTGTTTGAATCATATAATTCTGTTAACCTTAGGAGTACAGGTGTTAATGAAAGTACGCCAGGATATTTCAAGTATATGATTAAGAACATAGTTAATGTATATAAGTAATTTATGAAAAAGTTGTCATTCTTATCGGTACTAGGTCTTTTAGTCGTATATTTTGGGATTATACTAGTCTCATGTAATGAGAAAGAAGAGTTTGATCCACTTGCGAGAGTTAATTACTTCATATCTGAATATTACACTATTGCAGATGCTTCAGCTAGAGCTAACTCAGATGCGACAATGTGGGGTGTAGAATTATATCCACAAAAAAGAGTCACTCTCAAAAGTTTTCCAGAACTTTATAAGTCCTTAGCGATGGAGCATGGAGAAGATGGAAGAAAAAAGTTTAGAACAGCAAGGACCTATGCCGTCCCTTACAATGTAATAAGGATTTCTGTTATGAGTGACGGTAATGATGTTTCTGAGAATTTCGACATTTCTTTTGAGACTGTGAGAACTGTTATTAAAGAGGAAGAACCTCGTCCTACCAGTTTTAAAACCCAGTTAAGTTTGGTTTCCAAAGATGATTTGATGTGGCTTATTGATTGTAGATTTTTTATAACGGAAAGGAAGAAGACGGAGTATTCAAATCTTGTAGCAGTAATTGAATCGGTCGGTGGCAAGAGTATCGTTTGTAAATTACCTAAGTAATAGTATTGGAGGTGTATGAACTGTATTACTTCAAAAATATGCTCATGCGCCTCCAATCCTCTCGTTTCCTTAAAATAAAATCGCACGTAACACAAACTACATATAGTCTTTTAATATCTATGTGTATGTTGTTTCATAGCTTTGTTATGGTCTCAACGGCAAAGCTACTTACAAGCTAGTATGAGAAGAGATGATCGTGAGAGTCAGATAGTAGAGCTATTAGAGTATGATTTAGAGGCGGCTTTTGTACAACTCTATAGTTTGTATGGTAAGTTACTCTTAGGGGTAGCTTATCGCTATGTCGCTGACCTTGACATTTCTCAAGACATACTGCAGGAATCTATGATGAAAGCATTCTATAAGATTGATTCTTATCACCATGTGAAAAAAGGAGGATTGCTTGCTTGGCTTAAAAGAATTGTAATAAATGAATCCCTTAACTACCTAAATAGCTTTAATGTGAGGATGATGAGCTCTTACGAAGAAGAGACGATCAACTCGATAAGTGACGAGGATAGTAGTGATGATGTTGCTTTTATTAATAAAATAGATATAAATGTACTATCTGGATTAATTGCTGAACTTCCTGAGGGTTATAGGGTAGTGCTAAACATGTATGCCATTGAAGGTTATAGCCATAGGGAAATAGCAGCTATATTGGGAATTAAAGAGGGGTCAGCCTCATCTAGGTATCACCGTGCTAAACAAGAATTAATTAGAAGAGTTGAGAGATGGAAAAAAGAGAGAGAACAGACAAAAGGGGTGATTGGGAAAAAGCCCTAAGTCGTCGATTCCAAAACTTTGAGCCACCTATTTCTGAATTACCTCCATTATCTTTTCCCCCAAAAAAGTATTCTCTTTTTAAGTGGAGATGGGTGGCGACAGCTACATCAGTAGTAGCTGCTATTATTTTCTTTTTGTTCTTGATAAGAGAAAACACTCAAGAGCCACATATTCTACATGACACCTTACCTACTTCTCGCGTGGTTGCTATGAATAATGAGGAAAGAAAGATTGTGGCTTCTTCTAGTAGACAATATCCTGATATTCCTATTGGAAGCTATAGACCAAGATCGGAGAGTAATCGTGAGATGACAACCGTTGTCTCTGAAAAAACTGACCATAACAATATATGGACTGAGGAGGCGAAAGAAATTGTTGTACAGAACGATGATATTGATACAAAAGATGATAGCAGTGCTGGTGGTTTACTCGATAGGTCATCAGAGAAACTATTGGGCAATAACCTTAGGTTTTCCTCTCAATCAAAAAGGCCTATTAGGCTATCTCTATTTACATCTGGTTTGTCTTTGAATACTAATACAGTCACTATGCCAAGAGTGGGTGATGGGATATTTAAAGGACAACAAGATAGTTATTCTGTTCGCGAGACTCCGATGTTTGAAGTAGGAAGCTCTGTATTATTCCCCATCACTCGACGATGGTCACTTCAAACTGGTCTTAATTATTCGTGGTACCGTATTGAGATCAAGGATAACAGTTTTGGCTCTAAGGACGACTATATTTTAGATGTCCACTCTCTAGGAATTCCTTTGGATATACAATACACAATTTACAATGCAAAAACATGGAGAATGTATGGTCAATATGGTGTTGGGATAAATATTCCATTCAAATCCACTATTACTGGTTCAGCGGTAAGCGAAGGAGGTGCTACTGTTTCGCTTGATACATCACTCGCTTTTGGAATGGAGTATAATATAACTCATCAGATTGGGCTATATACCTCTTTGGGTGTCACATACGATTTGCTTCAACTGCAAAGTAATTTGCCTAGTGCTGAAATATCTAGATGGCATGGAATGGTTGAAGCTGGTATCAGATTTAATATAAATAGATAGGTAAAACAAGTATGAAAAGGATACTGATACTTGTAGTATTGAGCTTTACAAGTATTTCTGTAGCATTAGCTCAAGGAGTGCTGTATGGAAAGGTGGTTGATAGTAACAGCAAAGAGCCTCTTATTGGTGCTGTGGTTAGTTGCGGTGATATAAGTGTTGCAACAGACCAATATGGCTTCTATAGCTTGCACCTAAATACAGCTGACGTTGTTGTGGTTGAATATGCTTTTTTAGGGTATGAAACAAAGACTTACTCTTTGCAACTATTAGAGGATAAGTTGATGAATGTAGAGCTGGAGGAAGGCTTAGTTGTGTTACCTGAAGTGGTTGTAAAGAAGACTACTTCAAAAAGAGAAATTGGTAGAATCCATATACCCACATCTACAATTAACACTACTCCTGCCTTACTTGCTGAAGCTGACCCGATAAAGGTGTTTCAGTATCTACCAAGCATACAGCCAGCTAATGAGGGACAAAGTAATAGTGTTATTAGAGGTCAAGCGCCAGAAGCAACACTGCTTATTATAGATGGGATTAATATTTACAATAGCAATCATGCTATGGGCTTACTCTCTACGGTCAATGCCGAAGCCGTGAAAGATATGACTTTTTACAATGGATATCAGCCAGCATCGCTAGGAGGAAGGATGGGTGGTGTCATCAAAATTCAAACAAAGGATGGAGACTTGCAAAATCTGAGAGGCAACATATCGGTCGGAGTCATCTCTGCAAGAGCTAATATAGAGGTGCCGATTATTAAAGATAAATTGAGCCTTAGTCTGGCAGGGCGACGCTCACTCATAGACTTATTTATCCCTTTAGCCACTAAAGATCAGGAGGACAAAACGAACTTTCTCTTTTATGATTCAAATATGAAAGTCTCCTATAAACCTAATAGCAGACTTTCAATCGCACTTAGCGGATTATTAAGTGGGGATAAATTGTGGTCTCAGTCTATGGATAAATACGCCAATAAGTCTAATAATCAGAATTGGAGATGGGGTACCTACGGTGGTAGCCTCAATGCCAATTATATTATTTCACCAAAATGGAGTAGTCAATTAACCGTGTCAGCTTCAGAATTCTGGAGACAAGAACAGATTTCTGTACAAGGGAAAAATGATAAAATGCCTCTAGAACAAAAGCACAAAAATAAGGTGTCTGAATTTAATGCAAATTGGAGCAATAAGTTTTACTTATATAATCAGCTTACACTACATACTGGCATAGGTGCAATATATCGACTAGCGTCAATAGCTCAGGCTGACCAAGTAAGCTTTTGGGAGGGGAGCGTCTCGTTTGATCTGTATTGGAATATCACTGCTTGGTTGAGAGCTCAAGGAGGATTAAGATTAGAATATCCATATTCTGTCCTTTCTCCAAGAGTAGCTATCTCCGCAGATATAAACCCAAAAACCAATGCAGAGGTGACATATAGCAGAACATCACAGCGTATGCTGACAGCAACAACTAATAATAGCATTCTACAGTCAGATATTTGGTTTGCTCCAAGTAGTCAATTCCCACCTTCTATTTCAGACCAAATTGGGGTCACAGTATATAGTAATCCACTCAGATGGCTTCGCTGTTCATTAGGAGGTTACTACATCAATATGAACCGACTGGTAGAGTATAAGGAGGGATTTGTAAGATTAGATAACTACAAACAGATACACGATAGATTATCAGCAGGAAAGGGTTATTCGTATGGACTAGAGATATTGTTAGAAGCTAAGTGGCAGGGTATAGCAACGAACATTTCATACAGCTACACGAAGGTGAGGCATCTTTTTAGTGAAATCAATGGTGGTGAATGGTATAGGCCATACTACGACCGTCCTCACAGATTAATACTCTCTACAAGCTATCAAATAAATGATAAGTGGCTTTTATCTGCAGCATGGAATTATAGCTCAGGGAGTATCCAAACGGTTCCATTGGAGGTTCTGCCCATTGCACTGTCCTATCCTAATGAGTTGACACATCGAATAGAGCAAGTATCTGAGAAAAACAATTATCGATTACCTAGCTATCACAGATTGGATATAGCAGTAAACTATAAACACGGAGGTTGGTCTTTTGCTCTTTCTGTCTACAACGCATACAATAGACAAAATGTGTATAGAGCAGTAATTGATACCGACGAAAATGATTTAAAGAGAATCAAGGGAATGACACTTTTGCCGATTATACCTGGACTTAACATCAAGTACTCATTTTGATTATGAATAAAATAACAATACTATTGGGACTCCTCGTGCTTTTTTTTACTAGCTGCTTCAATGGAAGTAGAGAATTGGAAGTGCCTAAAAGCAAGCATATTTACATCAATTCAATCTCTTCAGCATCTTCCACTGAACTCAGAGTTAAAGCAGGAATTACTATACCTCTAATAGGAGCAAATGGTAATAGTGAAAATGATATAGAGTTGAGTGCTCACCACAATAGCACCCCTATTGTGGTAAAGAAGGATGGAGCAAGCTTTATTATAAAGCTTGATAGAGAACTAAATGCAAATGATGAGATATCCTTAATCGCTACATCAGAGGGAATCCCCTCCATTTCAACTGTTGCTAGGGTACTTGATGCTCCTAAACTGCTCAGAGCTAAAGGAGAATGGGTTCATTTTGATGAAGGTAGCAGTAGAGTGCAAGTAAAGCTTAGCATTGAGCCAACAAAGGAGGTTGCATATTATCGACTTATTGTACGTAGCAAATGGTATTCAGAAAGCTTAGGAGTGTCACCAGGAACTTTATTAGAACGAAAAATAGTTACATTAGGTAATCCTCTATTTCCTCAGCAAAAAGATCAACTCTTTAATGAAGTTAACAATGCTCCTTTTGCACTCTTATCTTTGAAAAATGAGTCGGACGTGACTTTTAGCTATTATGACGTAAAGCTTGAAAACTCACCAGATGCACCAGTGAAAATGGATTGGGAGTATTCGGCAGAAGTTGAGCTACAGCGGATTTCAAAAGATTATTACCTATACTTACTCACTTGTATGGATAGTGAAAATAACAATGCCTTTGAAAACCCTATAAAGATTCATTCGAATATTATTGGAGGGTTTGGTATTTTTGAAATATACACACCTCTGACAACTCCCATACTAATGAAGTAGATCGTTCTGAAGGTGGTAACATTCCTCTACTTATTCTGGTAAATGTGCTGAGGCTTTGTGCGAAAGAGCCAAAGTCATATTGGTTCAATTCTATATCTTAATCAACGAAGCATAATGTTTCCGTTCAATAACAGCATTGCTGTGATTGAATAAAAATATGGGTGGTTGCTGAGGTGAATTGTAGAATAATAGGTATCTTTGAGGGAACGAAAAATAATAGGTATTCATTACCACACATCTAACTATAAAATTAGTATTAATATTATGTACGGATCTATCAAAGCTCACCTTCAGAAAGAGCTAAAAGAGACAAGAGAAGCTGGTCTCTACAAGGAGGAGCGCATCATTACAAGTGAGCAGTTTGCAGAAATTACTGTGGATCAAAATGGGGAGCATAAGAAAGTACTCAACTTTTGTGCCAATAACTACCTAGGGCTCTCCAACAACAAGCGACTTCTTAAGGCCGCTAAGGAGACAATGGACAGACGTGGATTTGGACTATCATCAGTTCGCTTTATCTGCGGTACTATGGATATTCACAAAGAGCTTGAGGCTGCGATCAGTCGCTACTTCCACACTGAGGATACCATCCTTTATGCTGCTTGCTTTGATGCCAATGGTGGTGTATTTGAGCCACTTCTTACGGATGAGGATGCCATAATTAGTGATAGTCTTAATCACGCCTCTATTATTGATGGTGTAAGGCTATGTAAAGCAAAGCGCTACCGCTATGCCAATGGCGATATGAAGGAGCTAGAGGAGCGTCTGAAAGAGGCTCAAGCACAGCGTTTCCGTATCATCGTGACTGATGGTGTCTTCTCCATGGACGGTAATGTGGCTCCTATGGATAAGATCTGTGCTTTGGCTGAGAAGTACGATGCCCTTGTGATGGTCGACGAGTGCCACTCCGCTGGTGTGGTTGGTAAGACCGGTAGAGGTGTTTCGGAGAAGTTTGACCTTTACGGCCACATTGATATCATCACTGGTACCCTTGGTAAGGCGTTTGGTGGTGCGGTAGGTGGTTTCACCACTGGTCGTAAGGAGATTATTGAGCTCCTTCGCCAGAGAAGCCGTCCATATCTATTTAGTAACTCTCTACCTCCTGCAGTTGTGGGTGCTGGTATCGAGCTCTTCAAGATGCTAGAGGAGAGTGATGACCTCCACACTAAGCTGATGAGTAATGTAGAGCACTTCCGCACCAAGATGCTAGAGCTGGGCTTTGATATCAAGCCTACTCAGAGTGCTATCTGTGCTGTGATGCTTTACGATGCCCCACTGAGCCAGAAGTTTGCAGCACGTATGCTAGAGGAGGGTATCTATGTGACAGGTTTCTACTATCCAGTGGTACCAAAGGGCGAGGCACGTATCCGTGTACAGCTCTCTGCTGCCCACGAGCCTGAGCATATTGATAGAGCGGTGGCTGCCTTTGAGAAGGTGGGTCGCGAACTTGGCGTTATTAAGTAAGCATCATTTGAAAGGATAGACCATAATATTGGCCTATAATGTGATCATTAGGAGAAGTGGTGGGCGTGCAGTGGATGCATGCCTGCCACTTCTTTTTATATATGAAACGGAACTATTTGATACGTGAAACGGAACTATTTGATACGTGAAACGGAACTATTTGATACGTGAAACGAAACTGTTTGATACGTGAAACGGAACGGTTTGGTGTAAGGATTAAAAAGGAATGATGCGGACTATTCGAATGACTAGGCTTGCCCTACTACTACTTGCTCTTTCTATGTGGGGAGAAGAAGTGGGTGCCCAGCAGCTCCACAAGATTGCGGGCTTTGAATATGGGAATATGAAAAGCCCTACAGGGCGTGAGTGGGAGTCGCCTACTCAGCTGAGCTATAATAAGGAGCAGCCGAGGGCTTACTTTTTTAACTTTAAGAGCCACGAGGGGGCTCGTGCCTACCTCCCTTCAGAGGAGAGTGCCTACTACAAGAGCCTTGATGGGATCTGGAAGTTTCACTGGGTGGGCAACCCTTCGGAGCGGCCCATGGAGTTTTACAAAACGACCTTTGATACTTCTACATGGGATGATATCGAGGTGCCGAGTGCGTGGAATGTGGAGGGGATCCAAAAGGATGGCTCCCTGAAGTATGGTACACCGATCTATGTCAATCAGCCTTTTATCTTTCATCATACCGTAAAGGTAGGCGATTGGAAGGGTGGGGTGATGCGGGAGCCGGACCCTACTTGGACCACCTATAAGCATCGTAACGAGGTGGGCTCGTACGTGAGAAGCTTCACGCTGCCTAGCGATTGGCAGGGGGAGCGGGTGATGCTCAATTTTGATGGGGTAAATAGTTTCTTTTACCTATGGATTAATGGACAGTATGTAGGCTTTAGCAAAAACTCACGCAATCGTGCTGCCTTTGATATTACTCCCTATCTAGTGAAGGGGGAGAATAAGGTGGCGGTGGAGGTATATCGTAGCAGTGATGGATCGTTTCTCGAGGCACAAGATATGTTCCGCCTTCCTGGCATTTTCCGTTCGGTTTACCTCACAGCTCAGCCCGAGGCGCATATTAGGGATTTGATCGCCATCCCTTCATTGAGCCATGATTACAAGGAGGGAGCACTGCAATTGACGGCGGAGCTTCGCAATCAGAGCAAGAGGAGCTTGAAGGGGTATCAACTCCGCTACACACTCTATCGGAATGATCTTTATGCACAGAGCAATCACCCCACTGGTGCTATGCTAGCTATTGATGTGCCTATTGTAAAAACCAATGAATACAAGGTGGTGACGGGGAAGTTGGAGCTCAAGGAGCCAGCCCTTTGGAGTGCTGAGGCGCCTCATCTCTATACGCTTATTGTGGAACTTTTGGATCGCCGTGGAAGGGTGACGCAGACCGCCTCTATCGTCACTGGATTTAGAGAGGTGGTGATCAAGGAGACACCCGCCGAGGAGGACGAATTTGGTCTTGCCGGAAGGTATTTTTATGTGAATGGTAAGACGGTGAAGCTGAAGGGGGTGAACCGACATGAGACGGATCCCGAGACGGGTCAGACGATTTCTAAGGAGCGGATGCTACAGGAGATTGCTTTGATGCAGAGGGGCAATATCAATCATGTGCGGCTGTCACACTATCCCAATACGCCTATTTGGTATTACCTCTGCGATCTCTATGGGCTTTACCTAGAGAATGAAGCCAATGTGGAGAGCCATGGCTACTACTATGGCGATGCGTCGCTCTCGCATGTGCCTGAATTTAGAGATGCGCATGTGGCAAGGGTGATGGAGATGGCGGCTGCTACGGTCAATTCGCCTTCCATCGTAATCTGGTCACTGGGTAATGAGGGTGGTCCTGGCGATAACTTCAAGGCGGCCTACGAGGCGTTGCATCAGTTTGATCCTAGCCGCCCTGTTCAGTACGAGCGGAATAATAGCATCGTGGATATGGGCTCTAATCAATACCCCTCTATCGCATGGACGAGGGAGGCGGTAAAAGGTACCTACGATATCAAATACCCTTTTCATATCAGTGAGTATGCCCACAGTATGGGTAATGCTGGGGGTAACTTGGCCGACTATTGGGAGGCGATGGAGAGTACCAACTTCTTCTGCGGAGCAGCCATTTGGGATTGGGTGGATCAATCTATCTACACCTACGATGCCCTTACTGGTGAGCGGTATATGGCGTATGGTGGGGACTTCGGAGACACGCCAAATGATGGTATGTTTTGTATGAATGGGGTGATGCTCCCCGATCTTACCCCGAAGCCTGAGTATCAGGAGGTGAAGAAGGTGTACCAGAATGTGGCTATCGAGGAGGTGGACTTGGGGAAGGGGCTGATCTCTATCTTTAATAAGCGGTACTTCACGACGCTAGATGATTTGGAGCTGGTGGTGAAGTTGATGTGTGAGGGTGAGGCTGTAGCCGAAAAGGTGGTGCCGATGCCTACCATCCAGCCACGGAGCAAGGCAACGATTGAATTGCCTTTTAACCGTCCACAAGTGATGGAGCAGCCGGAGGAGTTCTTCCTTAATTTCGAGCTTCGTCTGAAGCAAGATCGTCCGTGGGCGAAAGCGGGTTTTGTACAGATGGAGGAGCAACTCCTTCTGAAGGAGCGAGACCACTATCTACAGCTATCAGACCTATCTGCTGGGGCATCGCCTCTACAGCTCAAGGGAAGTACCCTCAAGGGGGATAAGTTTGAGCTCTCTTTTGATGACGCTACGGGTTCGATAGAGCAATACACTTATGATGGTGTGGCACTGATTACTGCTGGCAATGGACCTCGCCTTTCGGCCTTTAGAGCACCGGTGGATAATGATAACTGGGCTAGGGATGGCTGGATTGAAAATGGTCTGCACAACTTATCGCATAAGGCGATGAGTAAGGAGGTTCATCGCAATCAGGATGGCTCTATCTCTATCCTCTATGTGGTGGAGAGTCAGGCACCGAATCATTATCAGCTGAAGGGCGGGTATACTGGACATTTTGAGCTTGATACAGTCGAGGGGGAGCAGGACTTTAAGTTCGCCACCGCTCAGGTTTGGACGGTCTATCCCGATGGTTCTATAGCACTCACTGCCAATATCACTTCTAATAAGAAGGGGGTGAATCTTGCTCGATTGGGCTATGAATTGGCAATGGCACCACAGTTTGACCAGCTCACTTATTATGGTCGTGGTCCGCTTAATAATTATAACGACCGAGATGCAGGTGCTCACGTAGGGCTATACAAGAGCAGTGTAGCGGAGCAGTTTGTTCCCTTCCCTAAGCCTCAGAGTATGGGCAATCGTGAGGGGGTAAGATGGACGGAGGTGACTGATGCCAATGGCCATGGCCTCGCCTTTATCGCTGAGGAAGCGATGTCGGCAAGTGTGCTCCCTTGGACAGCGCTTGAGCTGATGTTGGCACCGCACCCTCATCAACTTCCTAAGAGCTCTGGCACTCATATCCATTTGGATCTAGGAGTTACAGGACTAGGCGGTAATTCTTGTGGTCAAGGGGCACCATTGCCCGAGGATAGAATACTAGGCGACGGTAGTCGCTTCTCTCTGCTAATCCGTCCAGCCGGCACTGAGAAGCGCGTATCAATACCAGTGATTCATCCTTTTGGGGATGATATTTGGTAGTTACAAATAAATAGACTAGGTTTGTAAGTGGAAATAGTGAATTAGCTGGAGAGAGGACCAGCGAAGGGGTGCCACAACTACTTTGTGAGCTGAGATTATACCCGTAGAACCTGATGTAGATAATGCTACCGTAGGGAGAAAGAGGCCTGTTGGGGCTCTTGTAGTTAACGAGTAACAGCCATAGAGTTGTGTACCTCATTTCGAGGAGACAACTCTATGGCTGTTACTTTATTTTGTATGATGAATGTGAAGTATATACCAACGCTTACGATTGCTGGCTCCGATAGCTCTGGAGGGGCAGGCATTCAGGCTGACCTCAAGACGATGTCGGCACTCGGGTGCTATGCTATGTCGGTACTTACCGCGGTGACTGCCCAGAATACGCAAGGGGTATTGGGGGTACAACCGATATCGGAGGAGATTGTGGCTCTGCAGCTTCAAGCAGTTTTGGAAGATATTCCACCCCTAGCCATTAAGACGGGGATGCTATTTGATGCCGCTATTATTGAGACGGTCGCTACTGCTCTTAAGCATATGGAAATCCCGCTGGTGGTGGATCCTGTAATGGTTGCTACAAGTGGTGATCGTCTCCTAAGTAAGGAGGCGGAGGAGGTGCTAAAGCAAAGGTTGCTCCCTTTGTCAACGCTCATTACTCCCAATCTGATGGAGGCGGAGGTGCTGTCTGGAGTGAAGATAGATTCTCAATCGGCTCTTTATGAGGCGGGTCAATATCTCTTGGCACTGGGCACTAAAGCCGTCTTAATCAAGGGGGGACATACGGCCGATACCGAAGCTACGGACTACTTGTTTACCGATAAGGGGGTGACCACCTTTAGTAAGTCGAGAGTGGACACGATGAATACGCATGGTACAGGTTGCACACTTTCTGCCGCTATTACTGCCTATATTGCTCGTGGACTTTCGCTAGAAAAGGCCATTGAACAGGGCAAGGAGTATCTTTCCGAGGCACTTAATTCTGGTAGGATGGTTGCTATTGGCAAAGGCCATGGCCCAGTGGATCACTTTTTCCAACCTCAAAGTAGTATCAAGAGATGAAAGGTCTGCAATTTATTACGGCTGAAACGGAGCACTACTCTTATGTGGAGGGAGCGTATTTGGCACTCCAAGGAGGGTGTCGCTGGATTCAGTTGCGAATGAAGGAGGCTAGCCGTGAGGAGCTGCTTGCCGTAGGAAGGGTGGTAAGAGGTCTATGTACTAGGTATTCTGCTACTTTTATTATAGATGACCATGTAGACCTGGTGAAGGAGTTAGGGGCAGATGGGGTGCACCTTGGCCTCAAAGATATGCCTATCGTAGAGGCACGTAGGATACTAGGTCCGAAGGCGATTATTGGGGGTACCGCTAATACTTTTGAGGACGTTTTACTCCATTATGAGAGTGGTGCTAATTATATCGGCTGTGGCCCTTATCGCTTTACCACAACGAAGAAAAACCTTGCCCCCACACTGGGACTAGAGGGATATCAAAAGCTTTTTGAACAGATGAGAGAGGCAGATATCCATCTACCCGTCGTCGCTATCGGTGGCATAGAGAAAGAGGATATCCCTGCCCTAATACGGGCGGGTGCCTCGGGTATTGCCATTAGTGGCACCATATTAAAAGCCGATAACCCTGAAGAGATGACAGAGGAATTAATCAATATAATACAAGCTCAATGAAACAGAATCTAAAGATTACCTATCCCAACTCTAGTAAAATATATGTCCCTGGTGAGCTATTCCCAGAGATACAAGTGGGGATGAGAGAGGTAAAGCAGTTGCCCACAGTGGCGAAGGATGGTACGAAGCGTGAAAATCCAGCGGTCGTGCTCTATGATACCAGTGGGGCGTACAGTGATCCCGAAATAGCTATTGATCTAGAGAAGGGTCTGCCACGGCTTCGAGAGCAGTGGAGTATGAAGCGAGATAAGACGCAGCTCTATTACGCCAAGAATAATATCATCACTCCCGAGATGGAGTATGTGGCGATTCGGGAGAATATGAAGTGCCAAGAGGTAGGCATTGAGAGCCATATCACGCCCGAATTTGTTCGCTCTGAGGTAGCAAGTGGACGGGCGGTGATTCCAGCTAATCACAAGCACCCCGAGACGGAGCCAATGATTATTGGTACCAACTTCCTTGTTAAGATCAATGCCAATATCGGTAACTCTCCTATGGCTTCTGATATGGAGAAGGAGGTGGAGAAGGCAATATGGGCTTGTAAGTGGGGTGCCGATACCATTATGGACTTGTCTACCGGTAAGAATATCACAGAGACACGTGAATGGATTCTAAGGAATAGCCCAGTTCCTGTCGGCACGGTACCTATGTACCAGGCTTTTGAAAAGGTGAATGGAAAGGCGGAAGACCTCTCTTGGGAGGTGTTCAAGGAGACTTTGATAGAGCAGTGTGAGCAAGGGGTTGATTACTTCACCATTCACTGCGGTATCCGACTAAAGAATATCAATCTTGCGGATACTCGACTTACAGGCATCGTTAGTCGTGGTGGTAGTATCATCTCTAAGTGGTGCAAAGTGCATCAAGAGGAGAGCTTCCTTTACAGTCACTTTGATGATATTTGTGATATCTGCCGCCAATACGATGTGGCGCTTTCCCTCGGTGACGGGTTGCGACCTGGTTCTACCTACGATGCCAATGATGCAGCACAATTTGCAGAATTGGATACCATGGGCGAACTGGTAGAGAGAGCTTGGGCAAAGGATGTGCAGGTGTTTATTGAAGGCCCTGGTCACGTGCCTATGCACAAGATTGAGGAGAATATGACTCGGCAGATTGAAAAGTGCCATGGAGCACCATTCTATACACTCGGCCCATTAGTCACCGACATTGCACCTGCTTACGACCATATTACCAGTGCTATTGGAGCAGCGATGATAGGTTGGTATGGCACCGCTATGCTCTGCTACGTTACACCGATGGAGCACCTCGGTCTGCCCGATAAGGATGATGTTCGCACAGGTGTGGTCACCTATAAGATTGCTGCCCATGCGGCCGACCTAGCCAAGAGGCATCCTGCAGCTCCCATACGTGATAATGCACTGAGCCTTGCTCGCTATGAGTTTAGATGGAAGGATCAATTCAACCTTTCGCTAGACCCAGAGCGTGCCGAGGAGTATTATAGAAAGAGCAATCCTACGGACAAGAACTTCTGCACTATGTGCGGCCCAAATTTCTGTGCTATGAGGATCAGTCAAACACTTGATGAAGCGTGTAACCAAAATAAATAACAAACAAAAATGGAGAAACTAGTATCTCAAGGGATTATCACCCGTTATTTCGAGAAGTTAAATGATTGTTTGGACCTTGATGTTGCCATTGTTGGCGGAGGTCCATCTGGCATTGTCGCTGCTTACTATCTGGCAAAGGCCGGGCTTAAGGTAGCACAATTCGACCGCAAGCTCTCCCCCGGTGGTGGTATGTGGGGTGGGGCAATGATGTTCAATGAAATTGTGATCCAAGAGGAAGCCCTTGAGATCATTAAGGAGATGGGCATCAATTATGAGCCATACCAAGATAAACTCTATACCATGGACTCTGTAGAGAGCACTGCGGCACTTCTGTACAATGCAGTACATGCCGGTGCACGCATATTCAATTGCTACAGTGTGGAGGATGTGGTGTATAAGGAGAATAGGATCAGTGGCGTTGTGGTTAATTGGACCCCCGTACTTCGTGAAGGGATGCACGTAGACCCCCTCAATATTATGGCCAAGTATGTGATCGATGGCACTGGCCATGATAGCGAGATCTGTCGGGTAGTGGCTAAGAAGAATGGAGCTACTCTCAATACTAGCACTGGTGGTGTGGTAGGTGAGCAATCACTTGACGTGATAACTGGCGAGAAGATGGTAGTCGAAGGGACTAAAGAGATCTACCCAGGCCTCTATGTCTGCGGTATGGCCTCTTCTGCTGTTTATGGTACCCCACGTATGGGCCCTATCTTTGGAGGTATGCTGATGAGCGGTAAGAAAGTAGCCAATCTAATCATTGACCAATTGAAGTAATCACTCTATTCTATGAGGTGTGCTAGCCATTTGAGAATGTTGCACGAAGTGCCATTCTCGCACATTTGATTCAAATGTGCTGAGACTTTGCACGAAGGATGAGATGCAAGGCGCTGAGGGTGAGGGTGCTGGGAGCGTACTCACGTACGTGACCGAGCCCGAATCCCGAAAGCAACG
>NZ_AQVC01000017.1 GCF_000372405.1 Porphyromonas somerae DSM 23386
TTTAGCCAACCAGAAATTTGCTGTGGAGACCAATCCTCTCTTAGCTTTTCGATCACTTTCTTCCACACACCTTTCCCTATCTTCTTGTTTCGCTTAACCCTTTCCTTATCCTCATTGGCCAGCATTTGGGCGTGCATTTGGGTATATCTTCCACTCTTGTTGGCATTCCTCTTAATCTCCCTAGTAATGGTAGATGGNGAGACTCCTACAAGCTCAGCGATCTCTTTTTTCAACAAACCCTTTTTTAGACCGCTCTCAATTATGTATCTTTGATCAAGGGTTAGATGTTTGTACTTTTTTTTGTTCATAAAACAAATATACTAATCCCATGGGAGGTTTCGGCCTCCCATTTTTGTTTTATGAATCCACACTCCCTTCTTTGCCCTTTTTCACGGCTTATTTGGTGGCCGTACGGCCACCAAATAAGCCGTGAAAAAGGCAGTCCCTAGTACCTCAAAAATTGCACTTCGGTTTAG
The DNA here is from genome assembly GCF_000372405.1 of Porphyromonas somerae DSM 23386. GTDB lineage: Bacteria > Bacteroidota > Bacteroidia > Bacteroidales > Porphyromonadaceae > Porphyromonas_A > Porphyromonas_A somerae. The sequence goes on from NZ_AQVC01000017.1 coordinate 477, forward strand.
AACTTAGGGGGTTACGCATTAGAAAGTTCATGCCGTATGGTTTTTAGCGGGGTATATATATGAGTAAGGACCTCGGCAGAGGTCCGACGGATCCTAGCCCCCGAGTCGGAGGGGGCAAGCCCCCCGAACGACCGGGGGATCAACGGTCATCCCCCTAGCCCACGACCCCTTGCGGGTCGGACAACCGCATCAGATTAATCCTAGAATGGTTTGTCCGACCCACAAGGGGTCGAATGGTAGTGGTGGTTCGGGTTTTTGTCCCCTAGTCATCGGCTCTACGAGCCTCGACTAGGGGCTATGATCCGTCTGACCTCCCACGAGGGGAGGTCATTCAAGGTAAATCTCTTCTCTAATGCGTAACCCCTGCGCCCCTTAGCGTAGGCGATCCATAAATCTGATGGTCTTTTCATCGACCGCAATGCCTCGGTAAGCAAGATAATCAAATATCATTGCCACGATAGGAAATGCCAGCCAAGGGGTGATGCTCATAGACCACCAATCTTGTGTAGTAGTATTTACTATGGCCTCAATGAAGCTAGGACGATAGACTAAAAAGACCAAGAGGTAGAAGCCTACTTTAATAAGCAGGTTGAATATGGTGAGTCGCATCTGAAGGATCCTTTTACGGTAGAGGAAAATGGAGATGAAACTAATTAGAGTAATCGTGGCGGTAAGGCCGAAAAGCACCCAGGAGGGCTGTACGATTTCTCCCGAAAGATCCTCAAGCCCAGTCGCTTTGAACGCGTAGACCATATCCTGTGTGGTGACCTTTGCAAAGGTGAGGAATAGCATCGCTAGCATCAGTAGTCCTGATGCTAGGAGGTAGAGGGTTTGTTTTCTCTGTATCATATTGAGTTATCTATTTATCTGAATAAAAAAGCAGTGAATAGCAGTCCTCACAACCTCGCATGGTGTGGCGACAATCTATCCACTGCTTATACTTATTAGGTGATTTAGAGACCTTGATCCTCCTCCTCCTCAACCTGCTCCAGTGGATTACGGAAGTAGACTTCCCCCTCCTCAAACTCCTTTGCTGCCACGAGAGAGGGCTTAGGAAGACGCTCGTAGTACTTGGAGATCTCTATCTGCTCTTGGTTTTCAGTGTACTCCTCCAAAGTGTCAGTGTAGGTCGAAAACTCCTGTAGCTTTTGCTCCAGAGCACTCTTCATATCTGCCGAGATCTGATTGGCTCTTTTGCTCATAATCACTACCGACTCGTATAGGTTGCCTGTAGGCTCGCTAAACTTTTCCAAGTCGCGTGTCACAGTTGTTGATGGGGTATTTGTCTTCTTTTTCATCATCTATCTATCTTATCTATTTGGTCATCCTATTTTATTGCCAGTCCGCATTGGGGTCAATGTTCTTTTCGGCATACTCAAAGTACTTATCCACCGTCTTGCGATACTTTCCCTCTGGGAACTCGTTGATGAAGTTGTAGTACTCATCACGGAGGTCTCTCAGTCGCTGCTGCTGCTTCTCCACCACACTATTCTTGGCTATCTGATAGAGCGATGCCACCACATAGTAGTGCATCTCCTCCTTGTGGATAGAGTAGGGGTAGCTCTTCATTGCATTGCGAGCGGTGATGATGCAACTCTCGTAGTTATTGAAAATATAATTGCCGAGGTTGTAGTAAAGCTTGGCATTGAGCACCTCCTTCTCCGCTAGATTCTCCTGAAGGCTAAAGAGTAGTTGCTTTGCCTCCTCCGCTTTTTCGCTCTGTGGATAATAGTCTAGGAATAGCTGTAGCTCTTGCATTGCTGCAATGGTTTTTGCTTGATCCAGACGAGGGTCGGGGATATCCTGAGCTAAGCCATAGCCCGAATAGAAGCGTGCCAATTCAGTGTATTCACCATTTGGAAACTCCGTATAGTATTGGCTAAAAGCCGTCTGTGCCTGCACATAATCCTTTGCCTTGTAGTAGGCTTGAGCCTTGAGGTAGAGTGCTTGCTCCATCTCGCTACTACCGCGGAAATAGGGGAGTATCTCCTCAAGCGTTTGAGCGGCCCATTCGTACTTTCCAGTATTGTAAAACTTCTTGGCATAGGAGTACTTCTCGTACAGGTCGGTGCTTTTCTGCACCTTCGTCAGCTCGTTACACGAGGAGAGTAGGAGCACGAAGAGTAGTCCAATGAGTGAACCAATGAGTGAAAATCTAGATATTTGCTTCATATAAGTGAGCCATCATACTTTTAATACTTCTGGCAAAGATACCAATTTAATCACTATCTCCCTATTCCTATTCTCTAAAAATGTGCCACGCCGCTTCGGCCTGAAGGTAGAGCATACGCTCACCATTCATTTTAATACACCCCTCGGGGGCTGCATTGAGGAAACCAGCAAAGTGACTATCGTAAGAAAGGTCGTAGAGTATATGCCCTTTCCCCACAGCGTGATAAGGTATGGGGGGTACCTCATGTGGCATCTTAGGTCCTCCTAGTGGCGTCGCATTGACGATGAGTTGCACCTCCTCCTTAATATAATTAGGAGTGAGGCTCTCATACGCTATCATTCCACCCCCCTCTGCCGGGTGACGAGAGACCATGATCGGGTCAATGCCCAGGCCTTTAAGTGCAAAAGCTACCGCTTTGCTAGCTCCACCACTTCCCAGTATCAGTGCCTTTCGGGTGGTATCTAAGTCTAAGTGCTGAAGCGACTTGGCAAAGCCTACCACATCGGTATTGTACCCGAATAATTGTTGCCCAACCCGCTTTACCGCATTAACCGCCCCCACACTTTTAGCGATATCCGAAGCAATGTCCACCTGCTCGTACATCCGCTCTTTGTAAGGAGTGGTCACCATAACGCCCTTCCACGAGCCCTTCTCTTGGAGCTCTTGCAAAAAGCGGTCGGGGTCATCGCAATCCACCAGTTCAAAGGAGCCATCCGTCACCCCTTCCTTAGCCCAAATGGCGTTCCAGATCTCAGGAGACCTGCTGTAGCCAATCCCCTTGCCGAGCAAAGCGTATCTATTCATCGTACCCTTTCGGCACTTTTGATCTTTGAGAGCTCACTATAAATGCCAGCAAAGGCATCACTCTTAGGCTTATATCCCACATACAAAGCAGTCACTCCAGGGAGATAGACTTTGTAATAGGTGTTGATAAAACCTGCCATCCGCATCAGTCCCTCCATCTGACGTCGTTGGGGCACCTTGCGAATGCTCTCGCCTAGATATTGATAGGCCGCTTTATTCCTCCCCAGTAGCTGACCGATGAAAGGAATCACTTGGTCCACGTGCAGGTTGTACCCCGCCTTAGTGATTGGATTGGTTGGCACACAAAGCTCCAGCACCGCCACCATACCGCCTGGCCGAAGTACACGGTACATCTCCTGATAACCACGAGCGATCGACTCAAAGTTGCGTACCCCAAAGGCACAAGTGACCACATCGAAGTGCTCCTCCTCAAAAGAGAGATCCATCGCATCCTCCACCGAGACCTTTACTTGGCTCAGCCCCTTCCGGAGTGCTTTCTGAACCCCTATCTCCAGCATGTTGATAGAGAGGTCACTCACCACCACCGTTGCCCCCTTGCATTGCTCTGCGAGGAGAAGGGTGAGGTCGCCAGTCCCTGCGGCCAAGTCCAGAATCAGCTCTGGCCGCTCCACCGCCACGTGCTCCACCAGGTCTTTACGCCAAAGTTGGTCCAGCCCGAGGCTATTCACCCGATTGAGGAGGTCGTAGGTAGGGGCTATGTCGTCAAACATAGCCCTTATCCGACCTGCAAATGTATCTTCCCTTACTTCCTCGCCTTTAGCCATTGAGTTAGGTTCTTTTCGATTCTAGAGTGAATATCCTCAGTGGGGTGCTTCTCAAAGGACTCCCCCGTCAAGTGCTCATACAGCTCTATGTATCTATCCGTAACGCTGTCGCAGTACTCCGGAGTCATCTCAGGGATTTGTTGCCCCTCCTTGCCTTGGAAGCCGTGCTCAATCAGCCACTTCCTCACAAACTCCTTGGAGAGTTGGCGCTGTGGTTCCCCCTTTTCAAAAAGCTCTTGATAAGAGTCCTTGTAGAAGTAACGTGAGGAGTCGGGGGTATGGATCTCATCAATCAGATAGATCTTACCATCCTTCTTGCCAAATTCGTACTTCGTATCCACTAGGATCAGACCGTGCTTCTCAGCCAGTTCCGTGCCTCTCTCAAAGAGGGCGTAGGTGATACGCTCTAGCTCCTCATAATCCTCCTTAGAGACCAATCCCGAAGCGATGATCTCCTCACGAGAGATATCCTCGTCATGACCCTCATCCGCCTTGGTGGTAGGAGTGATAATTGGGCGGTCGAACTTTTGATTTTCCTTCAGTCCTTCAGGAAGGGTGATGCCACAAATGGTGTGCTGGCCCGAGCTGTAGGTGCGCCATGCACTACCAGTGATATAACCACGAATCACCATCTCCACCTTAAAGGGCGTGCACTTGTGCCCGATGGTCACCATAGGGTCGGGAGTGTCTATCTTCCAGTTCTGGACAATGTCGGCTGTAGCGTCGAGGTTTTTGGCTGCAATCCTATTGAGGATCTCCCCTTTATAAGGGATTCCCTCAGGCAGAATCACATCAAATGCCGAAATCCTATCGGTCACCACCATTGCTAGGAGGTCCCCCTCCAAGGTGTAGACGTCTCTTACCTTGCCATGATATAGATTTTTGATCCCTGGCAACTGAAGATCAGTGTTGGTCAATGCTTTAGCCATAATATATGTTTGATTAAGTGTGTTGTATTTTATTCTTCCGTTGTTTCCTCTCCTGCTCCTTCATTTCGGTCGTACGCCTCCACGATCGCTTGAACCAGACCGTGACGCATAATATCCTTCTTCTCAAAAGTGAGCCACCCGATGCCATCCACCTGCTTGAGTATGCGTTGGGCTTCTCTTAGACCCGAGGGGACGCCCCTAGGGAGGTCTACCTGCGTCATATCCCCCGTGATGATCATCTTGGCACTCTGCCCCAGTCGGGTGAGGAACATCTTCATCTGGTGTGGCGTGGTATTCTGCGCCTCATCTAGGATAATCACCGCATCATTTAGCGTCCTACCACGCATATAGGCGAGCGGAGCAATCTGTATCACACCACTCTCCATATACTCCTTTAGCCGAATGCCAGGGATCAGCTCCTGTAGCGCATCATAAAGCGGTTGGAGGTAAGGGTCCAGCTTATCCTTCATCTCTCCAGGGAGAAAACCGAGCTTCTCCCCCGCCTCCACTGCTGGACGGCTGAGGATAATCCTTCGCACCTCCTTCATCTTGAGTAGTTTCACCGCCATCACTATGGCGAGAAAAGTCTTGCCCGAGCCCGCCGGCCCTGTGGCAAAGACCAAGTCGTGCGACTCAATCAGCTCAATCAGCTTCGATTGATTAGGCGTGCGGGCGGTGATCGGTTTGCCCCCCGCTCCATAAATGATCACCCCTTCCGACGAAGCCTCATCACGGCTCTCCTCGCCAGCGATCATCGCCTCGATGCTACTCTCGGTAAGCGAATTAAACTTTGTGGCGTGCTCCTCCATTTGGTTGAGTAGCCTTAGAAACGCCTTCAGCTCCCCAGGCTCCCCAATCACCTTGATGATATTGCCACGAGCCATAATCCGTAGCTTCGGGTGGGTCTCCTTCAGGAGCAAGAGGTTGCGGTTATTGACCCCGAAAAATACCTGAGGGTCGGCCTCTTGGAGTAGATAGATCCGTTCGTTCATCTGCTAGCGACCCCCTTGATCTTATCTGCCTGTTGCCGGAGATCCTTCAGCGAAAGTAGCCCCTCCGATAGGGTAGGCGTCCCCTCTACCGGGATGAATAGTAGGGTAGGGAAAGCTCTGATACCGATCCGCCGTGAGAGCTCCACTGCCTTCTCCGCATCAATAGAGTAGATAATCACCTCGCCCTTCTGCTCGCGTGCTAATTGCTCCAACCGTGTGCGAAGCCTTTTGCAGGGACCGCACCAAACGGCATAAAAGTCGACTATCACAGGCTTATCTCCTTTGAATTGCCACTCTCCCTCCTGAGAATAGTCATAAACCAGCTCCGCAAACTGTGCTTGGTTGATCTCCACCACCCCCGCTTCCTCCAGCCCACTTTGAGCAGAGGCTGAGGGAATCACGTCACCGCTTACGAAGTAAAGAAGCCCTAGCCCTACCACCATAGAGAGTAGGGTGAGCCCCCATTTATCCATCAATTTATATCTAAAAGCCATCATTAATTGTTAAGTCTATCTTATTACCACTCAAAGGTAGATAAAAATGGCGACATAAACAGAGATTCAACCAAAAGGGCTACAGCTTAAAGGGTAATGGTGAAGTCGAAAAAGATCTCTCTCGGACGGAGGTAGTAAAGGGAGTAGACATCGGTGGTAGAGGTCTGCCACCGCCTCTGATACTCATTGTTGCCAAAGATATTCCTACAGGAGAGCCGGAAGTCGTACCGATCCATCTTATAGGCGATGTGAGCATCGGTAAATAGATGGCTCTGTAGCTTTTTATCTGTGTAATGATAGAACTCACTCTTGCACCCAATCTCCAACTTATTCATCGGGAAGATAAATAGCTCCAGAGCGTGCGTGAAAGTGGTGATCCGAGGATTGGAGATGGAGGGGTCTCTCCTATTTATCTGCTTGTAGCTCTTCATTTTGCTACTCAGCTCATAGGAAATCACCTTCGACGGTTGCATAGAAAGGGCTAGGCTCAGTTCGCTATCCTGCAACTGCCATGGCTCTTGCTGGTTCTTTATCAAAAGGTAGTAATCACTCCAAACCTGTCGCCCCTTGAGGGTGATAAGTGTTCGCCACCTAAAGAAAGACTTTGCCAAGTCGGCACTCAGAGAATAGCTAGAGGCATTATACCGCTCTTCGGTAGGTGTTTGCTTGTAAATCGAGGATTGTAAGGTACTTTGGTAAAGAACCTCATTAGTGCGCCTATTCCACGAAGCGTTGAGCGTGGCAAATTGCCCCTTGATCGGATGCTGATATTTAAGTCTTAGAGCTACTGCATGGTTTCCCCGATGCTCCAAGCTGCCACTGTGAGCCGTGACCATTCTATAGGAGGTATATATAGGTGTGCGGTAGAGTGCAGTAAGGGCATCGGGCCATTCGAAGTAATTATAGGAGAGGGATGCACTAGTGATGGCACTAAAATCATACTGCATCCATAGACTTGGTTGCAAAGTTGCCCGAATCTTTTTCATTCCTCCATACTGCCGATGGACAACATCTGCCTTTACCGTTGCCCTCAGTGCCAATGGATCCTTTCGGTAGTTCACCCCTGTAGATAGATACCAATTCTGCTGAGTGTACCGCTCTTTATTATCTACCGCTGGGTAATGAATATCCATCTCTTGGTACTTAAGTTGATAGCCCACCCGTTCGCTCAGTGTAAATCCCTTTATAGTATGATTGAAAGCGATATGATTATCCGACTGAAAGGCCGATAGATCTAGCCGCTCAGTAAACCCCTCGACCGTCAGTAGCTGCCCAGGCAGATGACTAAAAGTATTAAAGGAGGCTCCCTCAAGGGTATGACCATTCTCAAGGCGATGAATGATCTCAAAATTCTCCGTGAGATAAGTTTTCTTTAGTTGCACGCTCTGCTCTACCTGCTTTTGTTGCAAAAGAGAGAGCCCGTCACTTTTATCTACTGTAAAGCTACCGTAAAGGCGGTTGTTGATATAATTCCGATCCTTATTGATATTGTAGGTCAATTCCCCTTTTAGGGTACTCACCCTTGAGCCGACACTACTCTCCTCACTTAGAACTTTTCCCTCATGCTCCAGGTACGTCGTTACCTGCGATCGATTCCCTCTCTCTCTGTCCCAGAAGTAAGAGAGCTGAAAGCGGAGGTCATTGTCCTTCTTAGTCTTAATGAGGTGATTGGTAGCAACAAGATGCGATTGATTAAAGGTAGAGCGCTCCCTCTCTATGGCAGCAGCCGGCACTACCAGCCTCCTCAGAAGTCCTGTTTCCTCCAGATTGCCTCGTAGTTCCGTCGTAAGGTCTCGTACCTCCTTAGTGATGTCCTTCCCAGTGTTATCGCACTTGTACATCGAAAGGTTTTGCATCCGCCGTCCAAAGATCATCCCCATCAGTCGCCCTCTATAGAGCAGTTCACTCGCCCCTTGTGCTGTGGTGCCTATCCCCGCATTGAGGATGCCGGTCCAGGTGTTCTTCACCTCCTCTTTGAGGATAATATTGAGGGCGGCTTGTTCACTAAATTGCACCCCCATTAAGCTCCTTATCGGTTGGTGGTTTTGTAGGACCTGCACCTCTTGGATCATATCGGCATTCAGGTTTTCACTCGCTTGGGCATATTTCGAACCGAGCAGGTCGAGCCCCTCTATGTAAAACTTATTGATCGGCTTTCCCTCGAAGGTGATGCGACCATCGGTACGAACCGATAGCCCAGGCATCTTCTTGATCACATCGGCGATGCTTCGGTCCTGACTCAGCTTAAAGGTAGATACGGTATAAACCAACGTGTCTTGACTTTGCCGAACCCTCTCGGGTCGGATATCCACCTCCCTTAGCTCGAAAGTGGTACTTTGCAGTTGAATATCCTTACCATTTCTGTACTCCTCTATCTTTATCCGCTTCGTCTCGTAGCCGAGTAGCATAAAGCCTATCGCCACTGGGCGAGCACCCTCTTTGGTGGTTATCTGGAATCTCCCATCCTCCCCAGTAAAACCGTATGCTAGGAGTGAAGTCTCGGTGCGGTAGAGCAATACATTGACATCTCGGATAGGGGTCCCCTTCTCATCCACTACCCGCCCATAATAGCTTTCTTGAGCTATGGCTTGAGCTGACAATAGCGAGAATAATATCCCTAGGCATAAAGAAATCCAACGCATGCTACTTCCCATCATTCCTTATCCAAAAATAGGGCTGTCCTCTCTGGGTGGACGATATCATTGCCCAGCTGATCCTTTCCTCGGCTCCTAAATCCAGTTAGCTTCTCAAATAGTGCATCTGGCGATTTCCAAAACAACTTCATCAGGTCGCGGTACTCTTGTCGCGTACACTCCACATATTTTCGATTGGGAAAGAAGAGAGGCTCCCCCTCAATGCGCTCAATCTGAGTACAGGAGAATGAAAAAAGCCCTTCGCTCTCCTCCGCTTGCAAGATAAGTCCTGGTAGCCCATAGAGCATCCACGGGCCATCGCTGTAGGGGATCTCAGGAGTAAACCATACCGTCCAATGCCGGCCCCGATAATCAGTGGTCGCTTGCTGGCAGTGATAGCCTGCTATGATGCTATCCTTTGGCACCAAGGTCCACTCGGGTCGCATCATCGGTTCCGTGTACCTCAGATGCTTGAAAGTCTTCTCTACAAAGGTGAGCTGGTTGGTAGCGGGATAGTTTTTCCACAGTTGATACATCAGCCGAGACCTGCGGTAGCCAGCGCGCTCACATGCATTCATCACATCGCCTACGGTACCTCCTTGTGCCAAAACCCGATCCTGAATCAATTGCCGTTGGACATTATTCAGACCATAAAAGTGAGATACCTTATCCCCAATGTCTAGGATCGCCTCATCCTTAATAGCTACCTTTTGCTCCTCAAATTGATGGTAGATAGCCGTATAATGTACCCTTGCCCGCACCATCTCCTTCTCCTGTGCTGAAGCAGTAGTACCTACCACCAAAGTGAGAAGTAACCAACCAAATAGTATCTTATCTATCCTCATAGTATTTAGGTCATTGAAATAAAATCAATGTGCTTAACCCGTGTCTAAAGATAATAAAAATAGTTGAGATCGGGGAATAAAAGGTTATGGTTAGCAGGGGTTACGCATTAGAAACGTCTTGCCGTATGGTTTTTAGGTGTCTATGAGTAAGGACCTCCGCGAGGAGGTCCGACGGATCCTAGCCCCCGATTCGGAGGGGGTAAGCCCCCGAATGACCGGGGGAAACGCTTGCGTCATTTGGGGAGACCCTATCAACCCCTTATTCCACACGCATACGGAATCTATTCCGCAGGGCTACGGAATCCATTCCGCACGCGTGCGGAATATGAGGTTGATGTGGTAGCCCTTTTAATCGCTAATCTGATATAAGTATCCCTGATATGGTGTACACCAATTATTCGCTATTCCTGAAAAAGTAGACACTTCGTGTCCTCTATTCCTGAAAAACTACACACTACCATCTATCACTTATCTATTTGGGCGTCCGACTCGTCTGACCTGTCCGATCTGTCCGACTTGTCCGACCTGTCCGAAGAAGGTACCTCCTCCCTCCGATAGGCACAATAAAGAAAGGTGGAGCCACACAGAGGTAGCTCCACCTTTCGGTCATTATGGGTTGGTATTTAGTTACTTCTTCATCAGCTCATCCACAGCTGCTTTGAGCTGAGCATCGTAATTGCGTTGAGCCTCCTCAGGAGTGTTGTAGATGAGAATATCCGGCTCAAGCTGGTGATTTTCGAGTGCATTGCCCGCCACATCAGTTACGGTGACCTGAGGGATACCAAATACCAGTGAGGGGTCTACAAGGGTTTCCCACCATACGGCAGTCATAGTTCCTGGTACTGGTGCACCTATGAGCTTGCCGATGCCTAGGGTCTTATAAACCCATGGGAAGCCGTGGGCATTGGAGTAGTTGCCTTCGCTCATCAGCACTGCAGATGGCTTGGTCCACTGTGCAAAGGGGTCATTGCCAATGAATTGCCCTCTTGGTGCAAACTTGCTATAGAGCTTGCCCGTAAGTAGGGTGACGAGGTCTTCGTGCAACCAGCCACCGCCATTGAAGCGGGTATCTATGATCACAGCATCGCAATGGCGATACTTACCGAGTAGATCTTTGAAGGTCTTGCGGAAAGAAGGGCTATCCATTCCCTCCACGTGAATGTAGGCGATCTTGCCACCGCTCCACTCCTCTACCATCTTAGCACGCTGTTCTACCCAACGGCGGTAGAGTAGTTCACTCTCCTCCCATCGGGCAGCGGGGCGAACCTGCTCCTCTACCTCCTTTTGGTCGGTGCCCTTGAGGGTAAGCGTCATCCACTCACCAGTGTGACCATTGATATAGTACTCAATCGGCTTATCGGGGGCGATCTCTTCGCCATTCACCTTGGTGATGATCACCCCTGGCTTAGCTATAGACTTCGCCTTGTCCATTGGGCCACCAGGGATCACTTCGGCGATCTTCACGCCTACCCCCTCGTAGCTATCGTCGTAGAATAGTCCGAGCGAAGCGGTTGATCTATTAGCAGGGCGACCACCGTATCTTGCCCCAGTGTGAGAGGCATTGAGCTCACCGAGTAGCTCGGAGAGCATCTCGGCATAGTCGTAGTTATTATTGATCTCAGGGAGGAAAGCACGATAGTTATCGGCATAGCCTTGCCAATCAACGCCGTGCAGGTCCTTATCATAAAACTTATTCGCCACCTGCTTCACTACGTGGTCAAACATATACTCACGCTCCTTGGCACCACGGTACTCAAACTTGGCAGCAAAGGTGATCGGCTTGCGACTCTTTCCCTCAATCTTGTACATACCTCTTCCCGAGAATAGATAGAGCGTCTTGCCATCCTTACCCATCTCTAGCCGGCCATTACCCACGTCGGCGAGTAGCATCTCCGTCTTTTTCTCGGCCAGATCCATCTCGTAGAGGTTGGTAGCATCGTCAAAATAGGCGAGGTAGTAGAGCTTATCGCCCTTAGGGTTCATCGCAAAGTCGCTTTGGAAGCCACTGGTGCGTGTGAGTCGTACAGTGCGATAATCACGCTGTGCGAGGTCGAAGGTAAGTGGAGCGACCACTTTGGTCTCCTCCTTTGCCTTTTTATCCTTCTTACCTTTCTTATCCTCTTTCTTATCGTCCTCCTTTTCCTCCTCCTTTGGCAGTAGCTTCTCACGCTCCTCCTTATCGAGTATAAATGCGTCGTAAGCCTCTTGGTCTAAGAACATCAGGTAGAGGTCGTACTCCGCTCCCCAGCTACCGTGGCTGCGATAACCGGCTCTATCGGAGGCAAAGATGATGCCTTTGCCATTGAGTACGAAGCGACCGGCACCTTCAGAGTAACCACTCTCGGTGAGGTTGTGGGTGGTGCCACTGCCGTCGGCCTTGATGATGGCCACATCCTTATTATTCCATCCACCGATGCCAATATACTCTGTGATGATCCACTTGCTATCGGGGCTCCAAGCGAAGTCTTGGTCGCCATCGGAGTAGGAGTATTGGTACTTCTTATTCATCACCTCTCGCTCCGTCTTGCTGGCGAGGTTGAGGACGTAGATAGCCGAGCGATCACGTAGGAAGGCGATCTCCTTGCCATCGGGGCTAATTTCGGGCTGGAACGAAGGTAGCTCGCTATTATTGGTGAGCTGTGTCTCCTTGAACTCTTTGGCGTAGACAAACTCCTTATCCGCCTCCCTCGCCAGTTCAGTCATATAGAGATTCCACTGTCCACCTCGTTCGGCAGAGTAGACCAGCTTCCGGCCATCCGGGCTCCAGGTGAGGTCTCTCTCCTGCTCGGGGGTATTGGTGATGCGGCGAGTGGTGCCGTACTCAATATTGGTGACAAAGACATCGCCACGGACTATAAAGGCCACCTCCTTTTCATTGGGAGATAATGCGTAGTCCGTCGCCCCTCGGGTGATGGTGCGATACTCCACCTCAGGCTTAGAGTAGTCGGCGACTACCTGCAGTGCCACCTTGGTAGGCTCCCCACCAAGTGGCATATAGTAGAGCTCTCCATTCCACGAAAAGGCCACGTTGCCCCTCCCGTCCATACTCATATAGCGCACAGGGTGCTTCTCGAAGTGGGTCAGCTGTACTGGTGCCTTTCCTTCTAGGCTCCCCTTATATATATTGAGTGTGCCATCTGCCTCGCTGGTGTAAAGGTACTCCCTTTGCCCAGGAAGCCAAAGGGCATTGCGGTCTTCGCCCTTGAAGGTGGTGAGCTTTTGGTGCTTATTATCGGTAGGATTGTAGAGCCAAATATCACGAGTCACAGAGGAGGTGTGGTGCTTTCGGAACTTATCCTCGTACCCTTTGAGGTCAGTGTAAAGAATGCGTCCGTCGGCACCTATTGAGGGCTCTATCATCGTGATAGCCGAGAACATCTTGGGCCGGCTACCCGATATCTTTTGCTGATAAAGCTGGGTGAACATTCCTGAGGGGAAGAGCCCCATCTCCTTTGCAGGGCGAATGTAGCTATCAAAGAGAATGGTCTCATCATCGAGAAAGGCAACTGGGATCTGTCGTGTGCTACCGAGGGTCACTCTGGTGGCATTTCCTCCGATACGTGAGGTGATATAGACATTGAAGTTGCCCTCTCTATCCGAGGCAAAGGCGAGCTTTTGCCCATCTTTGCTCCAAACGGGTGCTTGGTCGTAAGCGGGGTGAGAGGTGATCTGCCTGGCCAATCCACCAGATACTGGCACCGTGTAGAGGTCGCCCATGTAGGTAAAGGCTATTTCCTTCCCGTCGGGGCTTAGGGCAGTTTGCCGCACCCAGCGAGGTTCGTGGCTCTGTGCTAGAGCCGAAAGGGCTAGTAGGCTGGTAGCTCCTACTAGGAGTAGCTTTCTGATTGACATAATAAATGAGTTATAGATTTGTGATAACATTATTTCTCTTCCAGCTCTCTAAAATAAAGGCTCATCGCCTCTTCATCTTGCTCCACCCATGCTTTGTAGGGCTCGCTCTTGGAGAGGAGATAGCTCTTCACGATTTTGCGTGTTGCCTTTGCTGCCACTCGAGCCACCCAAGGGATGCTCTTCCCTACCGCCTGGTAGTAGTCGGTGAGGGTGTCTCTGCGGAAGTGGAGAATATCCTCTAGCTCCTGCCCATCCTCGTAGTAGCCGCAGTGGAAGTTTTTGGTGGCAAAAGCGTGAGAAGGGAAGTCTAGTGCTCCTAAGCCAAAGAGCTCAAAGTTTTTGGCCAAAAACTCACCGTAAGTGGTGGTGCACTCAGCGCCTCCACCAAGGTTGAATATCTTGCCCTCCACCTTATCTAGGTACTCTAGAGTATATACAAAGGCTCTAGCGGTATCACGAGGGGTGGCGATCTCCATAATCTGCTCTAGGGGCATCCGAAACATGAGTTTACCTACGTGGTGGTTGCCGACACCCATAATCGCTGCAAGGCGGTAGATGGTCCAGCGAAGCTTACTCTCTTGTACCAGCCGCTCCATAGCGATCTTGGTCTCGGCGTAGTTGTCGCCCTCCGCAGGGGTGAGGGGGTCGGAGACTTTGATGTAAGGGTCGAGCAGACGGTCGCCGTAAGTGGCGACACTCGAGGCGATGGCGATAAAGGCGTTGGGGGAGTGCTGCTCAAGCTGATTGATCAGGTTTTTCGTGCCCTCTACATTGACCTTCTGAGCTAGCTCTGGTCGGTCGTGTGCCAAAGGAGGAATCACCGAAGCCATGTGTAGCACCACATCTACATCGGTGGTGGGCTCCACCAGACTCTCGGGATTGGTAATGTCGCCAAAATATACCTTTAGGGCTCCTTCGTAACGGTCGAAGAACTCTCGGTTGCGAGGGTTGTCGAGGTCAAAGACCCGCAGCTCATACTGCCCACTCGCTACTAATTGCTTTACTATCTCTCTACCGATACTACCGCCAGCACCGGTCAGTAGCACGCTCTTTTTCGTGTTGCTCATCTTGTTGTTTTTATCTAAAGATTATTATCTGTTTTAGATGGCTAAGATACCAATTATCTAGCAGACAACCCTAAGAAATAGGGCACTCTGTATGTAAAATAAAGCTATATTTGACCTATAAGGAATTAGGATAACTCTTTTTATTATGATGATGAAGCGTTTTTTATTACTGTGGATAATGCTTTGGGGGTTTTGTACTATGGGAGCATCTCAAACTTATATTTATCAAGGGGATAAAGCGGTACGACTATGGGTCGAAGGTACTCTTTACCATTGATGGGCATCTACCAAAAGCGTTGATGATCTACTTGGTTATGTAGACCATCAACGCTCTGTCTGTAGCCACTCAGTGGTAGATTAGTCGTGCATTACCTTTACGGAGGTGTACATCACGATGGCTAGGATGATAAAGAGGACTAAGCTACCTATGAGCAGTGCGTAGACTTTTATCTGCAGTAGTACGAAGACGGTCAGGTAGAGAAGTGTCATGATACCACAGAGTAGTGCTGCCATTTTGCGATCCTTGAGAATGAGCCGGAAGTAGATGGTATTGAGCCCAACGGTCATGATACTGGCAATGAGATAAGCCCATCTAAAGCCTATCAGCTCGCTAAAGGAGAGCAGTAGGGTATAGAAGAGTACTAGTGAGATACCGGTGAGTAGGTAGTGCAGAATATTGATACTCCTACCTTTCTGGCGTAGCCAGAGCTCCATAAGGAATACCGATAGTAGGGTGAGGACGATGATCAAGATGCCGTAGGAGACGCTTCGCGAGGTCTGGGCATAATGGTCGGCAGGGTTGAGAAAGCTGATAAAGTGGCTATTCTTGTAGAGACTAGGTAACGCCTCATCCCCTATTATACAGCTTTCCTCGTAAAAGGTATTCCAAGTGGCCTCGAAGTCATTCTTACTGATCTGGTAGTCGGTAGGGAGCCTCTTCCCTTGGAAAGAGGGGTCGGACCAATTGCCTTTGATGAGTGTGGTGGCATTATTGGCATTGGCGAGGATTCCGAAGTATTTGCTTCCGGCAATTTCTAGCTTAAGCTGGAAGGAGAGGTCGCTCAGCTCCTCTTCGGTGAGGGGGTAGCTTGCCGATTGTGCGCCACCTTCTCCACCCTCCCCTACATATTCGTTGAAGGCCACTACACCGGGAGGAGTGTTGTAGACGTCGTCATCTATGTAGCTCACTAGGGTGAGTGCCATCTCTGTTTTGACCTTCAGTGCCTGCCCATTGACCTGTAGCTGGCACCGATCTTTGTAACCGGTGGGGTCGCTGATAGAGTAGCATATCTCGGCTCGAGAGAGGTCGTAGCTCCCCTTCACCTCCGAGAGTGCCTGCTGAATATCTTGCTTCAGCCAAGTCCCCTTGACCTCGGTGTGTGCGGTATAGACAGGTACCTGGTAGATGCTTCTGTGTCGATTCTCTATCTCGAGGGTAGCGGTTGCGGTCACCTCATTGGGAATGAGGTAGAGATAGGTCTCCTCGGCCTTTGCTGGATTTGGCTTGTAGGGGATGGCAAGGAGGGGCGTCATTAGGTTTTGACTTTTCCCCCAGCGCGAGGTGATTTCACTGGTTACCTTTTCGCCCTCCCGCTTACGTGAGTCGACTAGCCCATTTAGGAATGCTAGTGGAATCAATAGTAGTAGGCACAGTAGCCCTATGATGAGGGTCTTAATCACGAAGGATATGGATCCTGTTGACTTCTTATCGCCACCATTGGGATTGGTGGACATTTCTGTTGTTTGATTTACCTCCATAGCGTCTTATGTTTTATATTAGTTGTGCCACAAAGATACTCTTTTTTCCCAATAGTTGATTGGCAATTAAATTGGTAACTTTGTCGTGTAACTATTCACTTAAAGATTATTATTTATGAAGAAAGTAGCGTGGCTGGCACTGACCCTTGTGATGGGACTAGGGTTGGTAGCTTGCGGAGATGAGGTGATGGTAGAGCACCCTTACAATGAGGGGACGCATATCATTCCGATGCCTCGGGAGATGGAGGTGCAGGAGGAGAGCAGTTTTACCCTGAGTAAAAACATCTCCTTTGTGGCTCCAGAGGGGGAACTGACCGAGGTGGCTAAGTTTTTTGCTGATAAGGTGAAGACTTCTACCGGCTTTAATTGGCAAGTCATCGGTGAGAGCAAGAATCCTAAGCAGGAGATCGCACTCGAGATCGTTGGGGCTGATGTGGTGCCTAATGCTGAGGGCTATATCCTGGAGGTCTCAAAGGAGGGGATCAAAATTCAGGGGCAGACGCCTCGTGGTATCTTCTGGGGGTTGCAGAGCTTGCTACAATTGCTCCCAGCGGAGATTGAGAGCCCTGAGGTGGTGCGTAATGTAGCGTGGACACTACCTTATGTATCGATCAAGGATGAGCCTCGCTTTGGCTACCGAGGAATGCACCTCGACCCATGTAGGCACTTCATTACGGTGGAGGAGACGAAGAAGCTGATAGATATTATGTCGATGCTCAAGATCAATACGATGCACTGGCACCTCACTGAGGACCAAGGGTGGCGTATTGAGAGCAAGGTGTACCCACGCCTTACTGAGATCGCTAGCAAGCGTATTGAAGGTGATGGCTCAACCTATGGACCTTACTTCTACACTCAGGAGGAGATCAAGGATATTGTAGCTTATGCCAAGGCTCGCTACGTAGTGGTGATGCCCGAGATTGAGTTCCCTGGTCATAACGTGGGGGTACTTGCTGCCTATCCAGAGCTAGGTTGCTGGGGTAAGGACTTCCCTTACGAGGTGAGAAATATCTGGGGTGTTTCGGACGAGGTGCTTTGTGCCGGTAACGACGAAGTCTTTGAGTTTGCTAAGAATATCCTCGATGAAATCATTCCGCTTTTCGATAGCGAGTATATCCACATTGGTGGTGATGAGGCACCTAAGCGTATTTGGGCGAAGTGCCCTAAGTGCCAAGCCCGCATCAAGGCTGAGGGGCTGAAGGATGAGTATGAGCTACAGAGCTACTTTATCCATCGTATTGAGGAGATTGTACTGAGCCATGGTAAGAAGATGATTGGCTGGGAGGAGATCCTCGAAGGTGGGCTAGCACCAAGTGCCATCGTGATGAGCTGGACGGGCGAAAAGGGTGGTATCACCTCTGCCAATATGGGTCATGATGTGATTATGTGTCCTAGCAGTGAGGGACTCTATCACGATCACTATCAGGGCGACTACCATATTGAGCCACAAGCGATTGGTGGATACTCTACGCTGGATAAGGTGTACAAGTACAATCCAATGCCTGAGGCGATTGATGCCGATAAGCGCCACCATGTACTGGGTGTGCAGGGCAACCATTGGTCGGAGTATTTCTACGAGCCTTGGCAGGTAGAGTACCACGCCTTCCCACGTATGCTAGCTGTTGCTGAAGTGGCTTGGACTCCTCTTGAGAAGAAGGACTTTGCTGACTTTGAGCGCAGGGTACAGAATATGCAAAAGCGACTGGACTACCACGATATTCGATACTATATCCCACAACCAGAGCAGGAGGGTGGTAGCCTCAATACCGTAGCGTTTGTAGACCCTGTGACCCTTAAGTTTACCACCACTAATAGCGTGGATAAGATCATTTACACTCTGGATGGTTCGGAGCCTATGCTCAAGAATGGTATCACCTATAGTGAGCCACTAACGTTTAATGAGGATGCCGAGCTGAAGATTCGTTCTGTGGTATTGGGTGGTAGCATGAGCCCAGTTCGTACGATTAAGGTATTGCGCCAGACCTTTGGCCCTGCCGAAGCTCAGGTTGGTGACGAGGGATACAAACCTGGTATTCGCTTTAGCTATAAGGCGGATCACTACTTCAAGAGTGTGGAGGAGGTGCTGGATCTCCCTGCTGATAGCCTCATGGTAGTGGAGGGTGGCAAGATGTCGGAGTGCGGTCTACCTTTCTACAAGGAGAGTAGGCTGGAGCACCTGATGAGCAATGTAAACCACTATGGCGCTATCTATGAGGGCTATATCAACTTCCCAGAGGATGCCGTCTATAGACTGAGCTCGCTCCACCACAAGGTGTGGATTGATGATCAGCTAGTGATTGATAACGAGGGTGAGGTGACGAAGACGCCACGCCACGATACCTCTATCGCTTTGGCACAAGGTCTGCACAAGGTGAAGGTGGTAAGTATCGGTCGCATCGAAGGTGGCTGGCCAACCTTCTGGAATAGAATCGGTATTCAGTGGCAGAGAATAGGCGTAGATGAGGAGATGACTTACATCCCAGATGATGCCTATTATGGCTCTGCAAAGTAATTAGAGACTCTTGCACGAAGGCGATCTGCTGCGTTGCTTTCGGAATTCGGCCTCGGTCACGTACGTGAGTACGCTCCCTTCGACCTCATCCTCAGCGCCTTGCATCTCATCCTTCGTGCAAAGTCTCTCACGTGAGAGAATGATACTTCGTGTAACATTCTTTAGAATGCAGTAAGACAAAGGGGGGCTCAACCATTGGTTGAGCCCCCCCTCTTATATATAGGTAACGCTATTTATGAAGCGGAAACTATCTGTAGCTTTGAGGGCGCCTTGCCTTTCTCTACATCTACAAGATAGGCTCCAGGTGACTTCACTTCGCCATCGATGATTGCTTGCGTCACCATATCCTCTACATACTCTGCGATTGCTCGGTTGAGTGGTCTAGCCCCAAGCTTAGGGTCAAATCCCTTCTCTACAAGGAAGGCCCTTGCCTTGTCGGAGTAAGTGATCTCGAGCTCCAATCCTTGCAGACGCTCAGTGAGCTCTCCTAGCTGGATATCTACAATATCTCGTAGCACTTCCTTACCTAAAGCGTTGAAGGTGACAATCTTATCAATACGATTAAGGAACTCAGGGGCAAAGCTCTTCTTAAGCATCTTCTCGATCACCTCTTTGGAAAGTTGGCTATAGTCGGTCGATGAAGCGTCTCGATAGCCGATACCAGTGCCAAACTCCTCCAACTGCCGTGTTCCCACATTGGAGGTCATGATCACAATGGTATTCTTAAAGCTCACCTTGCCCCCATTGCTATCTGTCAGAATACCATCATCAAGAAGCTGAAGGAGTAGGTTGTGGACGTCGTGGTGTGCCTTTTCGATCTCATCAAATAGGATCACACTGTAGGGTCTACGCTTCACCTTAGTAGTGAGCTCACCCCCTTCGTCATAACCGACATATCCTGGAGGGGCTCCCACCAGTCTGGATACTGCGTGTCGCTCCATAAACTCACTCATATCCACCCGAATCATCGCCTCCTCACTGCCAAAGAGTTCGCAGGCAATCCGTTTCGCCAAGAGGGTTTTACCCACACCTGTAGAACCAAGAAATAGGAAAGAGCCAATGGGCTTATTAGGGTCACGCAGTCCAATTCTATTCCTTTGAATTGCGCTCGCTACCGCATCCACCACATGGTCTTGGCCCTTCACCCGAGCCTTGAGCTTCGAACCCAGCTCAGAGAGAGCAGTGAGGTCGTCTTTCGTAAACGACTCCACTGGCACGCCACTCGCCATAGAGACCACCTTCTGTACCTCGGCGATCCCTACCACTACCTTTTCCGAAAGTAGCTCCCCTCGCTCCAATTGCCCCTTATACTCTGCTAGGGCTGTCTTGGCTGCTTTCTCCTCGTCGCGGTACTTGATCGCCAGCTCGTAGTCACTCTCTGCTACTGCTTTCTGCTTCAGCTTTGCCGCCTCTGCTATCTTCTCTTCGTACCTAGAGAGATCCAAAGGCTTCTGATGTGCAATGAATGCATAAGCACCTGCCTCGTCCATCGCGTCAATTGCCTTATCAGGGAAAAAGCGATCGGTCACATACCTCTCCGATAGCCTTACTGCCTCTAGAAGTGCTTCGTCGCTGTAGGAGACGTGATGGTGAGCTTCATATCTCGGCCTTAGCTTCTTAAGGATATCCAGTGTCTCATGGGCATCAGGTGCTTCCACCATTACCTTCTGAAAACGACGCTCCAAGGCACCATCCTTCTCAATTGACTTGCGATACTCCTCTAGCGTGGTTGCTCCGATCACCTTAATCTCTCCACGAGAGAGTGCTGGCTTCAGGATATTAGCGGCATCTAGCCCACCTTGGCTATTGCCACTCCCCACGAGCGTGTGTATCTCATCAATATAAAGAATGATATCAGGGTTGGCCTTCAGCTCCGAGATGATTCCCTTCATCCGCTCTTCAAACTGCCCACGATACATAGAGCCAGCTACCATTCCAGCCAAGTCTACCGATACGATTCGCTTATTGAGCAGAGAGATGGGCACCTCGTTGCTCACAATTCTCTGAGCCAATGCCTCCACGATTGCGGTCTTTCCCACCCCTGGTTCTCCAATCAGGATTGGATTATTCTTCTTTTTTCTTGCGAGTATTTGTGCCACCCTTAGTAGCTCCTGCTCACGCCCCAAGATGGGATCTAGTACCCCCTTCTTTGCCTGAGCATTGAGCCAAGTGCCATACTTATCTAGGGTAGGGGTACTTGACTGATCTCCACCTCCCCCGCTAGAGGTAGGTTGCTCCGTGCGTGATGTGCTCGCCTCACCTTTGGCATGGCTACCAAAGAGCCCTCCTAGCCCCTCCTCACCCTCATGCTCTTCGCCAAAGGGTGTAGCAGTCTCATTGAGTAGCTCTTGGCTATATTTCCTATACATCATCTCTTTCATATCTATTCCTTTGCTGTGTGGGGCAAAAGGAATAGGCTCCCTCCCCGCACACAGGTTTAATCCTTTACAAATCCCCTCTCCCGTATAATGCCTATTATCATTTCTACAGCATAATCTATGCCAATGGCCGAAAGTTTCAGACAAAGGTCGTAATTGTCAGCCCTGCCCCAATGCTTCGAGGTGTAATAATTGTAGTAGTCACGCCGACTCTTATCCACCCGCTCGGCTTCACGGGTTGCCTCCTCTAGCGAATCAAGATTAAGACGCTTTTGAACCACTTCGGCACGCCTTTCGAGGTCATCGGTGACAAATATGGTGAGTAGTTGCTTGTGTTCCCTCAGAAGATAATCAGCGCAGCGCCCCACAAAGATAGCCGAACCCTTGCTTCCTAGCTTTTGGATCGTCTCGGCTTGGATAGAGAATAGATGGTCGTTGGATAGATAGCTCTGAGCTGGCATATAAAAGGCATTGGGCATTCCAAGAGTGCCACTCAGCACCAGTGGCATTTCGTATCCATTTTGCTCATCCGCTTGCTCAAAGAGCTCCCTACGGATATGGCTATCCTCAGCTGCTTTATCGAGTAGCTCCTTATCATAAAGTGGTACTTCCAAACGCTCGTGTAGCCTCTTTGCTAGTCGATATCCACCACTGCCGTACGAACGACCTATACAGATCGCATATCCTTCACCTACCTGCTTCATTACTCTCTATAGATAAATTATTTATTACTTACTCCAAAATCTCTTGGCTGGAAATTGCTCGCACACACTCCGCTCTAGTTCCTCTCTAAAGTCGGGGTGAGCAATTGCGACTAATGCCTCGGCACGCTCAAGCTCGCTACGACCTGCTAAGGCAGCCACTCCGTACTCTGTTACAATATAGTCCACATCGTTGCGACCTGTAGTCACTACATTGCCATTTCCTAGCATCGGTACTATGCGTGAGAGGGTGCCTTTTTTGGCCGTAGAGGGAAGGGCAATGATGCTCTTACCCCCCTTTGAGAGCCGAGCTCCACGCACATAATCTACCTGACCACCCGAACCGCTAAACATCTGGCCACCCACCTTCTCGGCACACACTTGTCCGTAGAGGTCGAGCTCAATACACGAGTTGATGGAGATCATACGCTCATTCTGCCCAATCACATAAGGGTCATTGACCCAATCCACTGGATATTGCTCCAGCACCTTGTGCTCACCCAAAAAGCGATAAAGTGCCTCATCACCCATCGTAAAGGCGGCGGTCATTACCCCAGGGCGAACCCCCTTGTAACTGCCTGTGATGGCACCACTTTGGTAGAGCTCTAGCACTCCAGGGGTGAGTAGCTCAGTGTGGATGCCTAGATCCTTATGTCCCTTCAATAGCCCTAGTACCGCATCGGGTAGTGCGCCAATGCCTATCTGTAGCGTGGCTCTGTCGGGGATTAGCTCGGCACAGTAACGTGCGATCTCGAGATCGGTCTCGCTTGGTGTAGCGGCTGGTAGAGTATGTGCTGGCGAGGCATGGGTCACTAAAATATCTATCTCCTCTGCCTTTAGGAAGTTGTCGCCACCAATATAGGGTAGCTCGGGATTGACTACCGCCAATACCCGCTTGGCACATCGAGCTGCTGGCAGAGTGTAGTCCGAGGAGAGGCTACAGCTATACCGTCCTTCGGCATCGGGTGGGGTCACTTGCACCACCGCCCAATCGGGCTGAAAAGCCCCTCCCTCAGCAAAGAGCATCGGCACTTGCGAAAAATGTCGGGGGATAAAGTCGGCACGCCCCTCTCGCACTGCATTACGCATCGCCGCACCACTCAAAAAAGGTGAACAGACCCGCATGTGCTGCTCCATACCAGGCACTAAGTGCACCGCCTCTCCAAGGTAGATCAAGTGGAAAATCTGCAACTGCTTGAAGCGGTCGCACTGTCTTACTAATTCCTCCACCACACAATTGGGGGTCACTGCTCCATGACCCAGCACCACCTTGGAGCCATCTGCTATCTCCGCCACCGCCGCACTAAGCGACATCTCTTTGCATCTACTCATCATCAAATGTTATTAGATTAGTTCAAAAATAGTATATATAATGTGTATAGGTTTCTTGCGTAAAAGCTACTTTAAGCCTTGCTTTTTCTTCAAAATTAACGACCCTACAATCAACACCGCATAAAGCATCATTCCACCGGCTGTCACCCCAAAAAGGAGGGGAGAGCTGTCGTGTGAGAGATAGAGCAAAATCAAGAAGTAGAGCAAAAAGAGCAGGCTCCTTGCTCCCTTTATGATGAGCGGTTCGTGTTTCCAATAGGTCATGATTAACGTCGGAGGATAGAAAATGGGGAGGTAAAAATACCCGTATATTTAATAATGAAATTAGTCTTTGAGAATGGCAACTTGTCTCCTAATCCTACCACTAACCGCAAGATACCTATCTCACAGACTACCTAGTGGCAAGTTACAAAAAAAACTCCGATTGTGCAATAATGAGCTACAAATTGTCATGGGGTGCCTTGAGGGGACAGACCTAGATAGGGTTGTCCGACCTCCCACAAGGGGAGGTCGTGGGGTTGGGTAGTTGGTTACCCTTACCCCCTAGTCGGAGGCGCAAAGCCCCGAACGACTAGAGGATTAAGAAGGTATCCCCCACCACCTTACGACCCCGGCTGAGGGGACGGACCATTGATGGCATATCCTATCAAAGCGTTCTACCACTAATAAGCGAGCCGAGTGCTATCGTGTAAAAACCTCACTTCGTGCGTCATTCTCGTGTAATAATGAGGGTGCTAAAAGCAGAATTGTAATGTGCTGAAATTCAGTATTATAAATTGGTGCTTGCTTTAGATGCAACTCAGCAAAAGTTTAGTTGCATCTCGCCGATTGCTTAGTTGCATCTCAGCAAATGCTTAGTTGCATCTCGGCAAATGCTTAGTTGCAACTCAACTTTTGCCCTCATACCCCATTAGTTTATGAAGGCCCATAGAATAGACTTAAAGTGCTAGTAGTGGGCAAAGTATTTCCTTAGATCGCCTTGGTACAAAGTCCCAAAACAAATAAAGCTCGACTGGTATGTGCCAGCCGAGCTTTATCTGCATTATATATGGGGGTGTCGCTTATTTCTCTACAGTGACACCGATCTGCTCTAGGTAACGGCCGTTGGCAAGAATATCCTTCAACGCATTGCGTATATCATCAATAGTGATGCTATCAAGTGTCTCAAGATAATTGTCGTAGGCATTGTCGTTATTGAAGTAGTAGTCTACAAGGATATTCATCCAGTAGCTATTCTCTCTTTGATTTTGCTCGTAGCCCTTCTTCATATTGAGGACGGTCTTATTGAAGTACTCGTCGATATTGATGGAACCCTCAGCAATCTGATTGAGCTCGCTCTTTACCTTAGCATTGAGGTGGTCGAGTTGCTCAGGATTGGTCTGGAAGAATACGAGCAAAGACTCTTCGCCCTTTGGCGCTCTGCTGGTATTGCTCTGTACAGCTACTCCATAAGTGCCACCCTCGTCTTCGCGGATACTCTTGAAGAACTGCTGGCTGAGTACCTCGCCAAGGATATCGATAATCATATTCTCCTTCAACTCATAAGTACCGTCTTTCACAAATAGACCTAGTGAAAGTCCCATAGGGGTTGTTGCCTTTAGCTCCATTTTCTCTTGGTGGCTATTCTTGGCTTTGGCAAAAGCCTTTGACGACTGGTCGGGCTCTACGGTATGATTGCCTGGTAGACCACCAATGTAGCGAGCTACTAGAGGTAGTACCTTTTCTTGGTCAAAGCTACCAACGAGGAAGAAGGTGAAGTCACTTGCATTGGCAAACCGAGCCTTGTAAGCTTCTAGCATCTTCGCATAGTCTATCTGATCTAGATCTTCGGCTTGTAGCTTATAAGTGAGGTCGTTATCTGGGTAGATAAGTCGTGAAGTGTTATCCCAGAAAGCAGTTAGAGGGTCAGCAGCACTTGCCTTGAGCATTGCTTTTGACTTTTCGATGGCTGACTCAAACGCCTCGGTATCGCTCCTGAGAGAGGTCATATTGAGATATACAAGCTGGAACATCGTCTCAATATCCTTATCTGATGATGAACCATTGACCCACTCCTTGACTTCGGATACACCTGTGTTGGAAGTAGCTACCTTACCAGCCAATACCTTCATCAGATCTGTAGCACTAAACTTATCAAGCCCACCAATAGTGGCGTATTGCCTTGAGGCACGGGTATTGATGCTACCTATTTCGTTGGCATACTGTAGATATCCACCGTGGCTTACGCCATAGATGCGAATATCATTTTTCTTATAGTCGGTAGGAAGTACATATACCTTTGCCCCATTGCTGAATGTCCACAAGGTAGCACCAAACTTAAGGCCTGTTTGCTCTGAAAGAAGCTTGCCTGGCTCTGGTAGATTTTCCATCAGCTCTACGCCAGCAAACTCATCTGTGTAGGCTTCAACCTCTTGCTGGAGTGCTTTATTGTATTGCTCTAGCAGCTCAGCCTCTGTAGGGTATTTAACCCCCTCCTTTTCAGGAGCCATAAGGGTAACCACTAGGTTCTTAGGCTCTGTATACTGCTGGTAATACTGATTGATGAGCTCTAAAGTAAAGCCTTGAGCAAGGTTATTCATCAATTGATACTCTACCTCAATTCCAGGGATATAGCCACCCTTGGTGAAGTAGTCGCTATACTCATCGGCGTAGGAGGTATTGGTACGGTTATCCTTTGAATTCAGAAGGTTTTCGTATGTACTGATCAAGTCTGCCTTGGCACGCTCATACTCGGCTGCTGTGAAGCCGTACTCCTTGGCACGCTTCATCTCGGCAACAATGGCATTAAGTGCCTCCTCGGTACGCCCTTCGTGAGCGATCGCGATGAAGCTGGCTTCGTCTTCAGTAGGAACAAATCCCATCACAGAGCCCATGGACATCCCTGCATACACAAATGGTGCATTGGGTTTGTGGGCAATGTCGGTGAAGCGGTCATTCATCATGCTCGTGATGATGGAAGTGACATAATTCATTGCAGGCCCTACTGCAGATGCCTTTAGCTCTCTTGGAAGTGCATCGGTGGAGTAGGAGAATGAGATCATAGTCCGAGTGGTCTCAGGATCTGTCACCACAATACCAATGGGCGCTTCACGATCTGGAACCTCTAAATACACGCGCTCAGCAGGATTAACTGGAGCCGGCATATCTGCAAAAGTATCTTTGATCTTTTGCTCTACATAATCCACATCTACATCACCTACAATGACCAATCCTTGAAGATCGGGACGATACCACTTGTGGTAGTAGTCACGTAGCTCTTGGTAGGTAAAGTTGCGAATAACATCCATGCTTCCGATAGGAAGTCTGTGGCCATAACGAAGGTCGGGGAAGGTCTTCTTGAGCATGGTGGTCATGGTACGCATGTTGCCATCTTCGCTCTGTCGCCACTCCTCTTGGATCACACCGCGCTCGTTGTCGATTTCTTCGTCAAGAAGTGCAATGCCATCGCTCCAATCTCTTAGGATCAAGACGCAAGAATCAATAACTGAGGTGTCGCTCACGGGTGCATCCATAATGGTGTACCTTGTCTCCTCAAAAGAAGTATATGCATTGAGCTCAGCACCGAATTTCACGCCGATACTCTCAAGGTAATTGATCATCCCTTTACCAGCAAAGTGGCGAGAGCCATTAAATGCCATATGCTCTAGGAAGTGTGCCAATCCTGATTGGTTGTCTTCCTCCTGCATTGAGCCTACACGCTGCACGATATAGAAGTTGGCACGCTCTTTAGGCTGTTGGTTGTGGCGAATAAAGTAGGTAAGCCCATTTGGTAGCTTGCCAACTCGCACATCTTTGTCAATAGGAAGTGGTGCTACTTGATCTTGGGCTGAAGCGACTGAAAAGCCACTCAGCAGTGCGATTAGTAAAGCACTAATCCATACTTGAATTGTTTTGTTCATCACTTAAATCATTATGTTATTTACTGATTACTATTCTACTAGTTGCCTTCCCCCACTTATCATTGGCACAAATTTATATATAAATCTTGAGATTTTCTCCTCTCAATATGGATGTTGAGCTTTATTTACATTGAATGCTATAAAATAAAGATAGTTGGTTCATCAGATAGGATCTCTGAATGAACCAACTACTTTCATTTACAATGATATTTGCTGAATGCGATCAACCGCACTTGGAGTTACCGCAGTTTTGACAGATAAGGCAACCCTCTTGGTAGACCAAATCTTCTGAACCGCAGTTGGGGCATTTCTGCCCAGTTGCTTTTTGACCTGTAGCGACATACTTGCGAAGTGCACGCTCAACACCATTTTTCCAAGTGTTGATGGACTCATCATTGAGCTCCATTCCTTGTACTAGTGCAATCACCTGGTCAATAGGCATTCCGTAGCGAAGTACTCCACTGATTAGCTTGGCGTAATTCCAGAACTCTGGATTGAACTTAGTGTCGAGTGCTTCACAAGTCACCTTGAGCCCTCTCTTATTGCTATACTGGAAGTCGTAGTGCTTGGTGCCATCAGGGTCATAAGCCTTGATGATTAAGCCCTTATTGATGCGCTTGGGGATATAAAGCCCCTCATCCTCATCGTCGATACCGGTAAAGATCTCGTAGGGGCGACCATCTACTAGACCGATGAAGGCGATCCACTTCTCTTTATTATTTTGGAAGCGAACAATGTCGGCCTCTAGCTCGGTAGGACGCTTTTGTGGCATTTTGAATGGAATGGAGGTAGTATCCTCTGCTTCGGCTGGGGTGCTCTTTTTCTTAGGCTCCGCAGCGACCAATACTCCAGTCCTCGACCCATCACGATAGATAGTACAGCCCTTGCAGCCCTCACTCCAAGCAGTAATGTAAAGCTCATTCACGAGTGCTTCATCTACATCATTAGGAAGGTTCACGGTAACGCTAATAGAGTGGTCCACCCACTTCTGCATCTGACCTTGCATACGGACCTTGGCCACCCAGTCAACGTCGTTGGAGGTAGCCTTGTAATAAGGCGACTTTGCTACAAGGTCATCTATCTCTTCCTGGCTATAGTCTTTATCAGGGTCATAGCCATTAGCCTTCATCCAAGTCTTGAAGTGGTGGTGGTACACGATGTACTCCTCCCACTGGTCGCCCATCTCATCAACGAAGGTGGGCTTGGAATTTTCTAGCTCATTACTATTGACTTTACGGCGTCTCTTGTATACAGGCATAAACACTGGCTCAATGCCGGAGGTGGTTTGAGTCATAATACTGGTGGAGCCAGTAGGTGCAATGGTGAGGCAAGCGATGTTGCGACGACCATACTTCACCATGTTGTCGTATAGCTTAGGATCAGCCGCCTTAATACGCAGCATCATCGGATTATTAGCCTCACGCTTGGCATCATAGATCTCAAAAGCCCCACGCTCCTTAGCCATATTAACGGAGCTTTCATAAGCGCTCAAAGCCAAGGTCTTTTGTACCTTCACTGCATGCTCGGTGGCCTCTTCTGTGCCATAGCGTAAGCCCAGGGCAGCCAACATATCCCCTTCTCCAGTAATACCTAGTCCTGTACGGCGTCCCATCAAAGTCTTACGTCTGATTTTTTGCCAAAGCTCCATCTCAGTACGCTTGATATCGTCACCCTCGGGGTCGCTTTCAATCTTCTTAATGATTTCATCGATCTTTTCGCTCTCGAGGTCGATAATGTCGTCCATGATCCTTTGGGCATATCCAATGTGCTCTTTGAAAAGATCAAAATTGAACTTTGCTTTATCTGTAAATGGATTCTCAACGTATCCATAAAGATTAATGGCTAATAGACGGCAGCTATCATAAGGGCAAAGAGGAATCTCTCCACAGGGATTGGTAGAGATGGTCTTGAACCCTAAGTCGGCATAGCAATCGGGCAGTGACTCCCTAATGATCGTATCCCAGAATAGCACTCCTGGCTCGGCACTCTTCCATGCGTTGTGGATGATTTTATTCCACAATTCACGGGCTTTGATAGTCCTCTTTACTTTCGGATCGCTTACCTCAATCGGGTATTGTAGTGTGTACTCTCCATCCTCCACCACAGCCCTCATAAATTCGTCGCTGATGCGGACCGAAATGTTGGCGCCAGTGATCTTGCCCTCCTCAAGCTTTGCATCAATGAAAGACTCACTATCGGGGTGCTGAATAGAGACAGATAGCATCAAAGCTCCACGGCGCCCATCCTGAGCTACCTCACGAGTGGAGTTGGAGTACCTATTCATAAAGGAGGCAAGACCCGTAGAGGTCAGTGCAGAATTCTTTACAGGTGAACCCGCAGGACGTATATAGGAAAGGTCTTGACCAACGCCACCACGTCGCTTCATCAGCTGCACTTGCTCCTCGTCCATCTTGAATATACCGCCATAGCTATCGCTAGGTCCGTCCATACCAATCACAAAGCAATTGGAGAGCGACGCCACTTGGAAGTTATTGCCAATCCCAGTCATAGGACTTCCTTGTGGCACAACATACTTGAAGTGGTCCATTAGCTCAAAGATCTTCTCCTCGCTAAGGGGGTTGGGGTACTTAGCCTCGATACGAGCAATCTCAGAGGCAATACGATGGTGCATATCGGTAGGCGTGCACTCTAGTAGCCTCCCCTTCCCATCTTTTAGTGCATACTTAGAGCACCACACTTTTGTGGCAAGCTCATCGCCCTTAAAGTACTCCAGAGTAGCTTTATAGGCTTCATCAAAGGTGTAATACTTCTTTTCCATTTGGTGCTATATGTTTATATCTAATTATAGGCTATTAAAACCTAGTAAGTCAGTCAAGTGTATGAAAGATAAGCATTGAAGCGTTCTCCATTTTTGCAAACAAAGATAACCGAATTATCTCACAAGTTGACCAGAATTAACCATTATATTTGTGCGAAAGAAGTATATATTGTATGTTGTAGCTACTATAGTTGTTGATTATCAGTTGAATATAATGTATTTGTCTATAACGATTTGGGAGGTTTAATGGACTATAGTATTGTGACGAGTTGTCCAAAATAAAAAGTTGCCACAACACCGAGTGGTGAATTGTGGCAACTTTGTGATAGAATTATAGTCGGTCTTATTGCTTCTTAAGTAAGTCTCTAATCTCCTCAAGAAGGACTACATCATCGGGCTTAGCTGCTGGCTTCTCTGGCTCTTTTGGCTTCTCCTCCTCCACAGCTCTCTTCAGCTGATTAATTCCTTTCACCATCGTAAAGATCGCAAATGCAATGATTAGAAAGTCTACAACCGTCTGTATGAATGAACCATAATTTAAGGTCACAAGTGGCTGAATAACCTCGCCCAGCTCATTGAGCTTCTCATGCTGTAGCACTATTTTCAAGTCTGTAAAGTCTACTCCGCCAAGAAGTAAACCGATAGGTGGCATTATTATATCATTCACTACCGATGATACGATCTTACCAAAAGCACCGCCGATGACTACACCGACAGCCATATCTAGCACATTGCCTCTAGATACGAACTCCTTAAACTCTTCAAAAAATGCCATAAAATATACTTTTAACTTGTTGATATAACTTGTTGATAATTAATTATTGCTTGCTAGGTATTCCTTGTACTCTTGGCTTGCCGCCCCTCGTCCCTTTTTCGCCTCCCATTTAAGGATAGCACTGAGTGCCAATACCCCCACAATGCCTGATACCACAGTGCCGACAATAATACCCAGCTTAGCCATATTGAGGTATTCAGTCGCTTCTGCTCCTATCCCTTGATAAGCCAGAGCTGCAAGGAAAAGAGAAACGGTAAAGCCAATACCACCAAATATCGATATGCCAAATACATTGGCGTAGGTGACCCCTGGGGTCAGCTTTACTAGTCTTAGCTTGGTAGCTAGGAAAGTGAAACCGAATATACCAATTGTCTTCCCGACGAAAAGACCCACTGCAACGGCAATTGCTACACCTATCGCAGCCGAACCTGTCATTTCCCCAAAAGCGATACCTGAGTTGGAGAAGGCAAATAGTGGCAACACCAGGTAATGCACCCAAGGCGATACCTCGTGCTCCATAATCTGCACTGGTGAGATGGTGCGTTGTATTCTTCTTTGAGTCACCTGCATATCACCTATGTAGTCGTCATCAAGAAAATCTTTTTGTACATAGCCCTCCTGTTTTGATGTCGCCACATGGATATCCAGTCGCTTCATATCCTCCTCAAGATCTTTTGGATGAATCGTTGGCTTATGTGGAATAACTAGGGCGAGCAGCACCCCCGCAATCGTGGAGTGGATACCAGAGTGCATAAAGAAGGTCCACACAATAAATAGAAGGATATAGTAGGTCGAGCTCTTAGTCACTCCATTTTTAGAGAAGAGGTAGGCGATGATAATGGTCGCTATACCCAATGCCAAGGGGATCCACTGAATTCCAGATGAGTAGAAGATAGCGATTACTAGTATGCCTGCGATATCATCTACCACCGCCAACGCCATCAAGAATAGCTTGAGTGTCACTGGCACACGTTTTCCCAGTAGCCCGAGTACTGCTAGCGAAAAGGCAATATCTGTAGCCATAGGTATAGTCACACCTCTCAGGGCGATAGGGTCTTGATTTTCTATCGCCAAGAATAGTAGCACCGGCATAATGATACCACCGCATGCAGCAAGCGTTGGTAGCATCGCTTTCCGCACGGAGCTGAGGGAGCCATTGACCATTTCTCGCTTAATCTCTAGTCCTACACTAAAGAAAAAGAGCACCATCAAGGCATCATTGATAAACTCCGTGAGGGTCATGGTACGGCCATGAACTTGGAAAAACTTATAGCCTCCAATCTCTAGATTAACTGGAGCATCCAGAATGCGTGTGTAGAGCCCCGATAGAGATGAATTGGCAAATATGATGGCCAATATTGCTGCGGAAAACATAAAGACAGAGGGATTAATTCCTCCGATCCATTTGGTAAAGCGTCTCAAGGGATTCGTCCCTCGTATGGCTGTATCAACTGTTGGCATTGGATTCTTTATTTATATATGTGTGTGTATTACTATTGTGTTTGCTTTATCTATGAGTGATTTCCACCTTTGATGTAGGGGGAAACTCCGAGTTCCTCGCTTCCACGGCAGCGACTAAATTATCGGCAAGGTTGTGAAAAGCGATGCCCATAATCGCATCATCTCTAGTGGCAATCGGATCGCCACTGTCTGCTGCCTCCCGTACACTCTGTACGAGTGGTATCTGCCCTAGTAGCTTCACACCAAGTTCTTCAGCCATTATCTTACCCCCATCCTTGCCAAAGATATAGTATCTATTTTGTGGCAACTCGGCTGGAGTAAACCACGACATATTTTCCACCACACCGAGGATGGGCACATTGATCTTCTCGTCACGAAACATACTGATTCCTTTTCGGGCATCATCGGTGGCTACATTCTGCGGAGTGGTCACCACCACCACACCGGTTAGCCCTAGCATCTGAATAAGGGATAGGTGGATATCAGAGGTGCCTGGAGGTAGGTCAATTAGCAGATAGTCTAGCTCACCCCAATTGCCCTCTCTAATCAATTGCCCCATCGCATTCGAAGCCATCGTCCCTCGCCACACAATAGCATCCTCCTTATTCACGAAAAAACCTATGGAGAGCACCTTTACCCCATATTTTACTGGGGGGTCAATCAGCTCCTTGCCATCCACTTCTACCAGGACGGGACGGCTCCCCTCCAAGTGAAGCATCCGAGGGATAGAAGGACCATAGATATCGGCATCTAGCAGACCCACTTTATACCCTGCTTTGGCCAAAGAGACTGCTAGGTTGGAGGTCACCGTGCTCTTACCTACACCGCCTTTACCACTATGAATGGCTACAACATTCTTCACATAAGGGAGGATTTTATCCTCTGCCGGTGTGGGTGGAAGCTCAGGAAATATCGGTGTGATATTTCCTTTTATTTCCATTGACTCATCCACCTGGCTCAATAACACAGACTCGGCTGTCTTAATCACTGACTTATAGAAAGGATCCTTCGCCTTCCTGAATCGGATTGAAAAGGAGACCTTATTGCCTTCGATCTTTATGTCGTTCTGCACCATACCGCTGGAGACAATGTTTTCATTTTCCCCAGGGTACGTAATTGCCTTTAAGGCATCCAATATATTTTGTTCTGTAATTCTACTCATATCTTTTGATTCGTCTGATTCATTGTGTTACGTGCTTCTCTACCATAGCTCCGATAACTATCCCATGGCACCTCTTCTGTCGGCTCTATAGGAGTGTGTGAAAGATTGTCCAAAGCTATTTTCAGATACTTAATAGAGATGCCCCTTCCCCTCCACTGACTCTCGTAGTAAGTTTGAATGCGTCTTAGGTCTGAGGTCTCACTAACCTCTTCATCAATATCCTTGTAGCACTCCAAAACTTCTAGGCCGTTGTGCTTCGCCACCAGTGAGGTATAGGTAAATAAGAACTGGCTATCAGTCTTTAGGTGGAGTAGTTTGGGGCTACGTAATATCTGCTTGTATTGCATCAAAAAGTGGGTAGAGGTGAGCCGCTTACGCACCTTGCGCATCTGTGGATCGGGAAAGGTGAGCCATAGCTCACTCACCTCACCATCGCCAAAAAAGGAGGTCAATGACTCTATCTCTGCACGTAGGAAACGCACATTCCCCAGCCCCTCTCGGTGGGCAGTGGTGGCACCACTCCACATCCGGTTCCCTTTGATATCAATGCCGATATAATTGTTTTCGGGATGATTGCGGGCGAGCTCCACTGTATACTCCCCCCTACCACACCCAAGCTCAATAATAATGGGGTGGTCGTTGCCAAAAACTTTCGTGCCCCACACCCCACGATAAGGGAAACGCCCCTCCAAGCTCTTGAGGACCTTGTAGGGATACTGAAGCACGTTAGGCAAAGCATCCAGCTCTGCAAACTTGGTTTGTTTATTCTTACTCATTCGTTAAGGATAACAAATAGTTCTCAAAGGCAAACTTACCAAAAATACCCCTATCTCTACGTATTATAACCGACATTAATACCTGGAAGGGTAGGAGACGCAGAGGTTATACATTAGAATATCTTGTCGAGTGGTATTCATCGGAGTATCTATGGGTAAGGATGTCGAGAGGATCTTCAGGAGTATCGGGATAGACTACTCTTCTAGAATGGCGAGCCATTGAAGTCCTTCGTAAAATAGTCTTATCAAGGACAAAAAACTATCTTTAGTCACCTTCATAAAACTTCTATGCTAGTAGAGTAAAAGTTGAGATGCAACTAAGCAATCGACGAGTTGCAACTAAGCAATTGCCGAGATGCAACTAAGCATTTGCTTTGTTGCATCTCGGCAAGTGGTTTTGTATGGCATTGAATTACAGTCGGTTGCGTAGGGGTATCTACAACCCTATTTTAGCTGGATTTTTGACTTGGCTCTTCTAATGAGACTGTTGCACGAAGGCGATCTGCTTCGTTGCTTTCGGGATTTGAACTCGGTCATGTACGCTAGTACGCTCCCAGCGCCCCTGGTGGGGCCTTGGTGCCCTGCGTGCACCTTGCCCTCATCCTCAGGCCTTGCACCTCATCCTTCGTTCAAAGTCTCAGCACATTTGATTCAAATGTGCGAGAATGGCACTTCGTTCAACATTCTCCTAATGCGTACCTTCTGGTACGACAGGGCTATGGCATTTCTTGGAATATTCTTAATGCTGTAGCGCGTCTTCGTGCAACAGTCTCTAATAACTTTTTCAACATAAAAAGGGCGACTCAGGTGGATACCTAGGTCGCCCTTTAAGTTTTTGGCTATTGATTGCTCTTAATCCTTCAGCTCAGCCAAGATCTCATTGGCTTTATCCCAAATAGTGAGGTCGTCAAGTACTACAATCCCTCCATCAGGACCTGGCTCAAGGTGTGCACCGGTAGGCTCCCCTTCGGAGAAGTTGCTACCACCGAAGTAGTTGCGGACGGTCTCTTCCTCGATGCCTAATTCGTCGGCGATTCTAGCGATTGTTCCGTGAGGAAGACTGTTTTTGAAGGCTCTCAGCTCGTTAAATGAAAGTGTTTTAGTCATAATGTCTTTGGCTTTTTTGGTTTATCTATGATTCTATTAGTATTCGTAGTCACTGTTTCTCGATTACTTTGCTAACTTAGTCATTTTTTTTGATATAGCACTATTTTAGAGCAGTTATTTTTATGGTGTCAAGTAATAAGGGAAAAGAAATAGAGGCTACCCACTGTAGTGAGTAGCCTCTATCTATGTATGCTTCAATGGTTTATAGCCCTAGCTTGGCTCTTACCTTGGCAGTAGCATCAATGGCTGTGCTATTATTCATAAATATCACTGTGGATGCATCAACGATGTAGGTGTAGTTATTTTCATTACCTACTGCTGCGATGGCCTCTTGCACCTTTTTCTGGATAGGGGTGAGTAGCTCAACTTGCTTCTTTTGGTAGTCTTGCTGTGCTACTTGCTGAAGATCCTCAATACGCTTAGCAAGATCTTGAAGCTCTTGCTCACGACGGGTGCGGATAGTCTCTAGCAAACCTTCACGCTCTGCAGCATAAGATTCGTACTTCTTTTGGAACTCCTCTTGCATTGCTACGTGAGTATCCTCGTACTTCTTGAGTAGATTGTCTAGCTCAGTCTGCATTGCCTTTGTCTCTGGCATTTGTGTAATGATCGAGGTCACGTCGACAATTGCTATCTTCTGCTCTTGAGCTAGCATAGCAAGTGGTAGAGCCACTAGGGCTACTAGAGTCATTAAAATTTTCTTCATCTCTAATTCTTATTCTATAAGGGTTAGTATATTCTCTTATTATGTTCTTGGCAAATGTACCTATTTATTCTGAGTATCCGAGCACGGTGAGTACATCATTACTAATATCGGCTTTAGGATCGGCGTAGATGATGCTACCTACTGAGCTAGCACGATCAAAGACAATCTGGTAACCACGACGCTCTGAGATGAGTTTAACCGCTTGGTAGATGTTGTCTTGGATAGGCTTGATGAGCTTCTCTTGTAGTTTCATTGCTTCACCGTTTCTGCCGAAGTATTTATTCTGTAGCTCTGCAGCTTTTTCCTCTACTTGCACGATAGCATTCTCACGCTTTACACGGTCGTCGGCTGTCATCTTGTCGTAGTCTTTCTGGTATTTGACATAGAGTTGCTTAGC
The DNA here is from genome assembly GCF_000372405.1 of Porphyromonas somerae DSM 23386. Classification (GTDB taxonomy): domain Bacteria; phylum Bacteroidota; class Bacteroidia; order Bacteroidales; family Porphyromonadaceae; genus Porphyromonas_A; species Porphyromonas_A somerae. Next base: position 36,794 of record NZ_AQVC01000017.1, read on the forward strand.
TTGCTCATTGAGTTGGTTGATCTCTTTGTTCCACTCCTTTGCCTTTTTCTCTATCTCCTCGGTGGCCGACTTGTATTGTGGTATCTGCTCCGTGAGATACTGCATATCTATCAGAGCGTAGTTGCGTGCCGAAGCATCTTGTGCTTTTGCTCCTGTGAAGGCTAGTGCCATCACTGCTAGGGCGGTAATTAGTCTTATGAGGTTCTTTTTCATATTCAATCCTTTCGTCTAATGGTGAATAATATATTGACTACTTGCAGGTAGTTGATTAGAACTGCTGACCTAGGATAAAGTGGATATTGCTCCCTCCCTTTGTGCCACTGCCATCGGGCCTATCAAATCCATAACCCCAGTCGATTCCCATCAATCCTACCATTGGTAGCATAAATCTGACGCCAATTCCGGCCGAGCGTTTAAGTTGGAATGGATTCATATCCTGAATTCTCTCCCACGCATTACCAGCTTCGGCGAAGGTGTGGATCCAAATCATGGTGCTATTTTCTGAAACTACTGGGTAGCGTAGCTCCATAAAGAACTTGCTATAGGCGTAGGCTCCCCTGCCACTACCTCCAGCGATACTACCATTCTTGTAACCACGAAGACCTACCATTTCATTGAGATAGCCAGTATAATATCCGCTCATACCGTCACCTCCCATATAGTAGGTGCCAAATGGTGAGCGCTTATTGGCGTTGTAGCTACCGATGATACCCGACTCGGCACTAAACATCAGCACTGGTGTGCGTTTGTTGACCGAAGGATCCAGAAGTGGTATGTACACCTGACCCTTTCCTTTGATTTTGTAGTACTCAATAAACCTATTGCGGTCTGCGTCGGAAAGCTTAGGATCGGAGTAGTCTTTCCCATCAAAGAGAGAGTAGGGAAGTGTAGAGGTAAGGTTGAGGGTAAAGTCGGAGCCCATCCTGGTGTAGATTGGGTTGTCGATAGAGCTACGAGATAGGGTAAGGCTAAGGTTGATATCATTTGCTGTACCATTACTCATCCCAAAGTTGTAGTAGATAGAGCTCCAATTCTTCATACGGTACATAGTGTAGTTGATACCAGCTTGGAACTGGAAGCGGTCATCGGGCCAGGTAAGTCGCTTGCCATAAGCAACGCTAAGGCCTAGCATATCCAGTGTCTTATCAGGGTCATAGGCACTCTCGTACAGGGCTTGATACTGCTCCTGCATCATGCCATAACCATAGCCATAACCTGGATAACCGCCGTAGCCACCATATCCTCCGTAGCCATAGCCACCATACCCACCGTAACCACCATAGCCGTAGCCGGGGTAACCGCCATAGCCATATCCATAACCTCCATAGCCGTATGGGTTATACTGCTGAAGGGTAGACATTTGGTTGTTGAAATAGCGACGGTTGATATCTGTCTGCCTACTGTAGGAGGCGGAGATGCTTAGCATATTCGGACGCTTACGACCAAACCATGGGTCCATAAACTGTATGCTGTAGCTCTGATAGTATCTAGCATTGGTCTGAGCTCTTAGTGCAAGGGTTTGCCCATCGCCTCTGGGGAGGAAGCCTTTGTAGGAGGAGGGGTTGAATAGATTTCGCATGGAGAAGTTGCTGAACTTCAATCCCGCCATCAATATCAGTCCCGATTGGCTCCAGCCGATAGAAAGCTCCACTTGGTCATTGCTCTTAGGTACAAGGTTCCACGCTATATCTACGGTACCGCTATCCTCATTAGGGATAATCTCTGGAGCAATCTTTTCTTGGTCGAAGTGACCCATGTTATTGATCTGCTCCATGGTACGAATGATATAATCGCGATTGAAGAGCATTCCTGGCTTAGTGTAAAGCTCACGCCTTACTACCTCCTCATATACGTGGTCGTTTCCACTGATGATCACCTTATTGATAGTGGCTGGCTTGCCCTCGTGGATGCGGATATCTAGGCTCACTGAGTCGCCCTTCACCTCCGTCTCAATAGGGGTCATATTGGCAAAGAGGTAGCCGTTATTAGAGTAGATATTGTAGATGGCGTCCTCGTCAGTGGTCATACGCTCTTTGAGCTTCTTCTGATCGTAGATGTCGCCCTTCTCCATATCTAGGAGTCTTGCCAAGTCCTCAGTAGTGTACTTGGTATTTCCTACAAAGTTAATGTCCTTGATGTAGTACCTCTTACCCTCATTGATATGTATATCAATATTGATTCGCTTGTCATCGGCACGGTAGATGCTATCTTTGATGATTTCAGCATCACGATATCCGTATGCGTGGTAGAGGTCAATGATATTATTGAGATCCGCTTTGTAGTCCTCTTGCACAAACTTCTTTTGGCTAAAGATCTCCAAGATACTCGGGATGAAGTTCTTGAAAAGGTTGAAGCGCTCATTGGTCTTCTTCATCGCCTTTCTCAGCTGATTGTCCGATAGCATTTCATTGCCGTAGAAGTGGATCTGCTGAACCTTAGTCTTGGTGTTTTTCTCTACATCAAAGATCAATTGCACAAAACCCTCCTTGTCTGGGTCGGGGATGGTTCGGCTTTCTACCGTTGCCGTGCTAAATCCCTTAGCATCAAAGAAGCGCTTAATCTCTATCTCAGCCCGATTGATGATATTAGGAGTGGCTTGTACCCCTTCTTGTAGAGCGAGTAACTTACCTTTCTTTAGGTCGTCTGCTTCGCCCTTCTTTACGCCATTGATCTGTAGCTTAGAGAGTCGTGGGTGTTCAGCGATATTGATGGTTAGCCATACCGAGTCGCCTTCAATCTTAGAGGCAGAGATACCTACTTCGCTAAATAGTCCATTGCGTACATAATTTTGCACCGCTTGGGTGATCTCTTCTCCAGGAATGGCAACCCTTTGCCCCACCTTGAGCCCAGAGATGTTGATCACCACTTGTCGGTCGTAGCTTTTATTACCTACGAGGTCAATTCCTGCTATCACCTTATTGGTAGGTCGAGCATAGGAGACTACTGGTGTATCGGTGTGGTCTTGGGCTTGCAGACTTGGTAGCATCACGCAACCTAGCGTTACAGCTGCTACAAGTCGGTATAGTTGTTTTATGGTCATGGCTTTATCTATTATTTTGCCCCACATTATCATCTTCCTCATTATATACTTATCTCTCTATCTTTCTGTCACTTACCTGCTCGCCTGTTTTCCCGAACCGTCTTTCTCTCTGCTGGAAGTCAAGTATCGCTTTGAATAGTTCTTCCTTCCCAAAGTCAGGCCAAAAGGTGGGGGTAAAATAGAGCTCGGTATAGGCCAATTGCCAAAGCAGGAAGTTGCTAATCCGATACTCCCCACCAGTGCGAATTAGCAGGTCTGGATCCGACAGCGTTGGTAGGTATAGATTCTCTGCAAAGAGCTTATCATCAATCTCCGTGCATCCCTTTTTGACTAATTGCTTGGCGGCATGTATGAGCTCCGACCTGCCAGAGTAGTTAATTGCCAATACTACCTGGCAACCAGTATTAGAGGCGGTCTCCTCTATCGCCATTTGTAATGCTTCACGAGGCTCTTTAGGGAGTTCCGCCATATTTCCGAGTACCTCTAGACGTATATTGTTGCTCTTCAGTTCTTCTAATTCGTTGTCCACTGCTGTCACAAGTAGCCTCATCAAAGTTTCCACCTCCTCTTGCGGCCTTTTCCAATTCTCCTCCGAAAAGGTGTATAGCGTGAGCGTCTTCACCCCAAGCTCGTTGGCAGCCTTTAGGATTGTTCTGACTGTTTCTACCCCACGCTCGTGTCCATAGGTTCTCTTATTACCTTGTTGCTTAGCCCATCTCCCATTGCCATCCATAATGATTGCAATGTGGTGAGGGATGCGATCCTTATCTATCTTCGCTAGGGCACTCTCCATCATACTTTGTCAATTAAAGCTATTGATGATTCCGCCGGTAGTATCGAGGTGACCATGCCAAATCTCCTGGCTCGGTGCTCCATTAATAATCCCTCCAAGTAGGTAGATATTAAGCGATCTATCACTTCCCTGCGCGATACCAGATGCTGAGTGACGTGGAAGGAGGTCGCCACCTACGGTTGTTTGATTGGGGAGAGCTATCCACGTGATGCCTTTATCACTACTTCTTTTGATCTCACTAGAGGGTTGCTTGGCTTCTCCATAGAGCCCTCCGATGACAAATAGCTCCGCCTCCTTACCGGTTGGCAAGAAGAGACCACCACTATTTGGGAGTACCTTCTTCTCCTTTTGATAAGGTGTCTCACCCCATTGTAAGCTACCAGAGAGGAAGTAACTCTTAGTCGATGGCTTGTTATCAGCTCTCCATCCACTGTAGAGTGTAATCGCCGTGATTCCATCTTGTGAGTAGGAATAGACGTATGCCTCCTTCACAGGGAAACCTTCAGGCAGAACCCCTTGTGGCTCTGCTCCACTTGAGGTGATAGTGTAGGTTTGATAGAGGTCTGAGCCCTCCTTGTGCCCTATGACGAGCAGGTTGCTCTTCCCATCAATGGTAGTTGCTTCGCCTATCATCTGAGAGACTTTTACACTCCCGAGGTCGTGGGCTTGCCAAGACTTAAGGTCTTTGCTGCTATATAGCTTCTGATCCTTAGAGATAGCCCATACTTGCTTTTTCCCATCTGTTACTATGCTAGAGGGAAGTAGGTCCACTGGGATATCAGCTCCTTCCACTTCGGTAAATGTGCTATTCGAAAGGTCATACTCATACAGTTTGCTAGAATCATCTGAGAGGCTAGCAACCCAGAAAATACGGTTCTGGTACTTCAGCACTTTGGCGTCTTCTGCTGCGATAGGCAGTGAAGCCGACTCCTTAGTCCAAGTGAACTTGTCGGGGTCATAACCATAAGTGAGTATCCTTAGGTCGTAGGTGAGTGTTGGCTTCTTTTCGATCTCCACGGTAAGTTTGAGCTTACCTCCTGTGGCATCTATTCGCTGGGCACGCCTATTTGATGCGTATACAGTGACCTTTTGAGTGGTTTCATTGATGATTTTTACCACCGCTTCTGAGGTCACCGCTATTGTGAGGTCGAGGGAGTCAAACTTGCTCTGGTAGGGGAGGGGTATCTTATTCCACACCCTCATCGCCCTATTGTCGATGTTGAAGTCTAGGTTCGGTAGCCCCTTCACCTCCTCCTTTTTGTCCTTATCCTTCTCCTCTTTCTGTTTAGGTTTAGGGAAAGAGGCTTTTATAGAGGCTGGATAGGTGTACTCCGTATAGATTGGAGTCGTGTGGGGTCCATTATCCTTTCGGCAGGCCGAAAATAACAGTGCCGTCAATATCAATGTGGCACCAACCACATACCATTTATATCTTCTCATCACGCCATTCAAATATCCTATTAGTCCTAGCTCCTGAGGTCTCAATGCCTCAAGCTAGATATACATTCACGCAAAGTTACTCTTTTTTTTCTAAGTAATCCCTTTCTATTTTCCCCTCTTACCTCTTTTAGTAGCTTTTAAGAAGGTTATAGCTGGTATTTCATCACGCTTCCGTAGCCTTGGAAGTGCTGTGGTGCGTCAATTAGCTCATACAGACCTAGGTAAGCCCCCACTGCCATCTGAATACCTCCATGTGCAAATATTAGTATTTTTTCGTGATTACTCACCTTCAGCTCCTCCAGTAGCGACCCCACCCGATCGACCACCTCAGCAAAGCTCTCTCCATCGGTCGGCCGCTCATAGACATAGTCTTCATACCAGCGAAGTAGCTGAGGATCCTCTATCTCGTCGTAAGCTTTCATCTCCCAAGCGCCAAAGTGCTGCTCGCGCAGTCGCTCATCAGTATCCACTTCAGGGTACCCTATTGCATTGGCAAGCCGAGTAGCCCTCGAAAGGGGGCTCGAAAGCACTCTATCTGGGGTATAGCCCTCCAGCCTTTGCCTTACTAGCTCAGCCTCTTCTGCAAAAGTAGGCTGCAGTGGCACATCTGTCCCCCCATAGCAAATGCCTTGGGGTACATCCACCGAAGTATGTCGTACAACCAATAACTCTTTCATAATATAAATATCCAAACGGCTAAGTAGCTCATCACCTCACAGAGAAGAAAGGTTGCTCCCAGGCAGTCGCCCGTGTAGCCATTGACCCGTCGTTTCATCAAGAGGTAAAGCAAACCAAATGTGAGGGCCGAGAATAGCAGCATCCACCATCCAGCAGGCGACCATTGAGAGATTGGTAGAAGACCAAAATGTGCAGCTAGGATAAAGAGTCCTCGGTGCGGGCGATCCTCATAGACCACCTTCATCTTGGCACTCTCCTCATTCCGAGCATACTTGAGTAGCCGTGGCAGGTTGGAAGCGACAAACTTGCTGATCGGGTCTCCTACCATTACGGTATAAAAGGCTGCCTCTAGTGGCATCCACCCGAGGAGCCCTATCCAAAGGGCTGCATAGCTCACAAAGCCTATAATTGCGTAGGCACCTGAGTGGCTATCCTTCATAATCTCCAGGATTCGTTCCCGCGTCCGCCCTCCACCAAAGCCATCAAAGAAGTCCATCAGGCCATCTTCGTGCATTCCACCAGTGAGTAGGATACGGAAAATAAACCCTATAGTCACTGCTAGAGTGACTGGGAGAAACTGCCCTAATCCCAATATTACCAACGCGGTCAAAGGGCCTGTGAGCCACCCCACGACACTCCAGTAGTAGACGACCCTCTGGTAGTGTTCCTTTGGGATCGTGACTATCCGCCAAATGGGAAGCCTTGTCAGTGCCGAGAAGGCTGCTAAGATATCGTAAGTATAGTACCGGACTTTATTCATTAAAAATACTTCTCAATAGGATTGGTGTTGCCAAATAGAGCCATCTCCGAGAGCATCAGCACCGCCGACTTGATGATCGGGTAGGCACAAACTGCTCCAGTACCCTCTCCTAGCTTCATGCCTAGGTTAAGGATCGGGTCGGCATGGAGGTAATTGAGTATCAAGCTGTGTCCCTTCTCATCTCCCTTGTGCCCAAATATAGCGTACTGAAGTACGTTGGGAGAGAGCTTGCTCGCCATCAGCATACAGGCAGTCATGATGAAGCCATCCACCACAATCGTCATCTTTAGCTCTGCGGCACGTAGCATCGCCCCCACCGTCATCACCATCTCAAATCCACCAAAGTATCTCATCACTTCCTCTGCACTCAAATCTTTGGGCGCATTAGCAATTGCCTTGGCAAGTATCCGCTCCTTGTGCGAAATCTCCTCGCCGTGTAATCCGCTACCCGATCCGACACAGTCGTGCAGAGAAATCCCTGTCAGTAGGTGCATCCACACAGCTGAGGGGCTAGTATTACCGATGCCCATCTCCCCGAAAGAGATGATGTTGCACCCCTTGTCGTGGGCGATTTCCACCTGCCTTGCTCCCGCCTCAATACATTGATCAGCCTCCTCACGGGTCATTGCTGGCTCATGAAGGAAGTTAGAGGTCCCCTTCCGCACCTTACAATCGATAATCCCTAGCTCCTTAGGGAGGTCGTAATTAACCCCTGCATCCACGACCACCAACTCAATATCATGCTGGCGGGTGAGGTAATCAATCGCCGTTCCAGAGCGCTTAAAGTTGATCGTCTGCTGCCACGTCACCGCCCTTGGCGACTTGCTCACCCCCTCCTGCTCAATGCCGTGGTCGGCAGAGAAGAGGATATGGTGTGGCCGCTCTAGAGTAGGGTGTATCGTGCCCTGAATCATCGCCACCTGGCGTGCGATCTGCTCCAGCTTCCCCAGCGAGCCCTTTGGTTTCGCAATATCATCTATATACTCCAGCATCTTCTGCCCAAAGGCTTCATCTAGCGGGGTAATTTCAAAGTGTCTCATAATGATTGACTACTCTTATTTTATTTTCAAAGGAATACCCGAAACCATCAGCACCACCTCATCCGAGAGTGAGGCTACATACTGATTGACCCACCCCTGCAGGTCGGAAAACTTCCGCATCATCGCATTGCTCGAGACTCCACCCATTCCTATTTCATTCGTCACAAATATATAAGTGGCTGGGTGGCTAAGAAGCTCCTTAAGTTGCTCCTTTATAAAGGCAAGAGCTTTGTCCACGTCCTCTCCCACATGAAAAAAGACGTTGGTGGTCCATAGGGTAAGGCAGTCCACCAGTACCACCCTGCCCGAAAGGTCGAGCCGACCTAGCCAAAGTGGCTCCTCAATGGTCTCCCATTTGTCGGCCCTCCGCTCCTGATGCCGTCGCACCCTATCGGCCATCTCCTCGTCCTGCACCGTAGCCGTAGCGAGATAAATGGGGCGAGGCGAAAGTGCCAAAGCCCTTCGCTCCGCCTCACTACTCTTGCCCGAACGGCTGCCACCTGTGATGAGTGTCAGAGTCTCCACGTGCTTCCCTCCTTGCCATCCATGATCTCGAAGCCTATCTTCTTCAGCTCATCACGGATCTTATCCGAGGTCGCCCAGTCCTTAGCTGCTTTGGCGCCCTGACGGATCTCCAGAAGTAGGTCCATCGCCTTGCCAAATGCCTCGAGGTGCGCCGAGGACTCCCCTGCACCAGCTGGTCGCATACCCAGTATCTCGAAGAAGAAGGTGTCAAAGAGCTGGTGGAGCTCCTCTATCTGCTCTGCCGTCAGCCCAATCTCACCACTCTCCGCCTGATTGATTTTGCGGGTGGCATCAAAGAGCTCCGCAATCACCTTAGGGCTATTGAGGTCATCATTAAGCGACGCGTAGCACTGCTCTCTATAGTTGGGCATCACTTCGGTCTCCTGCTTAGCTGGCTTTAGCTTGCCCAAAGTAGCGTAGGCACTCATCAGGCGCTCCAGCCCCTTCTCCGATGCTTGTAGTGCCTCATTGCTAAAGTCTACTGTTGAACGGTAATGGGCTTGAAGGATAAAGAAGCGGATCACCATAGGGTCGTACGCCTTCTCTAGCGACTCATGCTCACCAGAGAAAAATTGCTCCAATGTGATGAAGTTGCCTAGGCTCTTGCCCATCTTCTGCCCATTGATGGTGATCATATTATTGTGCATCCATACCGGCACAATCTCGTGCCCCTCCGCTGCTACTGCCTGGGCAATCTCACACTCGTGGTGAGGAAAGATCAAGTCCATACCCCCGCCATGGATATCAAATCCATCGCCAAGGTACTTACGTCCCATCGCCGTACACTCCGCATGCCAGCCGGGGAAGCCATCGCTCCAAGGGCTAGGCCAACGCATAATATGCTCTGGACTTGCTTTTTTCCAAAGGGCAAAGTCCACAGAGCTCCGCTTCTCCTCTTGCCCATCTAGGCTGCGGGTATTCTCCAAAATATCCTCAATATTACGGCCCGAGAGTACGCCATATTGGTGATCTTTATTGTACTTAGGTACATCAAAGTAGACCGATCCATTGGAAACATAGGCATAGCCAGCGTCTAGAATCTCCTGCACTAAAGCAATCTGCTCAATAATATGCCCACTTGCCATTGGCTCAATAGAGGGTGGAAGCACATTCAGGAGATCCATATCCTTATGGTAGCGGGTGAGGTAGTACTGCACCACCTCCATTGGCTCTATCTGCTCTAGTCGTGCTTTCTTCTGAATCTTATCCTCTCCCTCATCGGCGTCATGCTCTAGGTGACCTACATCGGTGATGTTGCGCACGTACCGCACCTTGTAGCCCAAGTGGGTAAGGTAACGGAAGAGGAGGTCAAAGGTGATGGCAGGGCGAGCATGCCCCAAGTGGGCATCGCCGTAAACGGTAGGACCACAAACGTACATTCCCACGTGGGGTGACTGCTTGGGTCGAAGGGGCTCTATTGCTCTCGTCCTACTATTATATACCGAGAGGTGCTCTCGGATTTGCTCTTTACTCTCCATATTGCTCAATATAATATATGTGTGTTGCTGATTAAAATATCCACAAATATACCCATATTTCAGCAATCGGGTAGGTCCTCAACCGAGATAAGGCAGGGGTTACGCATTAGAAAAAGACTTGTCGAGTAGTATTCATCTGAGTATCTATGGTTAAGGACCTCCGTAGGAGGTCCGATTTGTTGTAGCCCCCATTCGAGGCTCGCAGAGCCGATGAATGGGGGTAAATAAGACAACCAAAATCCACGACCCCTTGCGGGTCGGACAACCTATTCCAGGATTAATTTTGATATCCTAGGTCCTATTGTCCGACCCACAAGGGGTCGATATAATGTGCCCTATANCTATTCCCCCGGTCGTTCGGGCTTTGCCCTCCGACGCGGGGGCTACAACAAATCGGACCTCTCCGAGGTCCTTTCTCGCTTGTCTAGTACAAGCTATCCATATTAAGG
>NZ_AQVC01000018.1 GCF_000372405.1 Porphyromonas somerae DSM 23386
GAAAAAGGAGAAAGCAAGGAAGAGCGACAAGAGGTGTCTCTAGTACAAGGAGCGGTCACAAAGTTGCTATTTAGATTTCATGAGGAAGAGATCGTCAACCCTCCTCTTGCCTATACCATACCTATAGACACGAAGTATTGGTCGGAAGCAAATCAAAAAGCTTGGGATCTCCTACATGCTAATTATGGTGGTGAGATAGATGAAAAGAAAGCACGAGAGTATTACGGTTGGACAAACTATCGACCGCTAACAGATGAGGCGATGCACACCAAGATTCTCTATAAGGACGATGTAAACCTTTTAGCTTGGGTCGCAGAGATGAAGGAGGAGCAGGTGATGAACGGAAGGGATTGGGGTCTGATGCTCGGGCTCGAGACACTAGATGGAACGCTCGTGGAGGTTTATCCCCCTCTCTACTTTAACACAATCGGGGGATATATTCCCTCAATGAATGGAGGGAGATGCGGATATTACTATAACTACTGCTACACTACTGTCCCCACAGGGGAGTATCGTATGGTCTGTTTCGTTAAGTATCACAAAGATTATGTCGGCACTCGAAATGGAGCTAATGAGAAGTGGTATAAGCTACCTTACCTTGACTCGAGAGACTACAGTGAAACTTGTCTAATGGGTGGGGTCGGCAAGAAGTATCTTAACGAGAGAATACCTTGGAATAAGTCACCTTATAATGGCATAGAAAAAGTCACTGTTATAGATAGAGTGGCTAAGAATAGCGTGGCACCACGATGGAGAATGGGGATGACCTATCAAAACCGAAAGGATTTTGAAAATAATAACCCAAGCTACACTAATGCCATTGACGGACATCCATATAGAAAGATTGATGTTGGAACGATTTTGCAAGCAACATTAGTGAACAATAGCAACAACACTTTACGAGGAACCATTGTTGCTAAATGTGAGTATTTACCGATGTTTAACCCGATAGGTTATTGGAGATTTGATATATTCAAAGAGCATTATAAAAATGTAGGTGGTCTAACCCCATTTTGGACACCTTGGAGCCATGAGGTGGGAAGAACACAAGTCGTCCTAGCACCCAACAGTGAGAATAAAGCTCAAGTGGAGGTAACGAACTATACTTGGAGATGGGATAAAGAAGGAGATTGTGGAGGTCAAATGCTAGGACCAGATAAGTACATACACTTTTATTGGGTGGATGAAAATGGTAATGAAGAGATGATGAAAAGGGTGGATTATATCTATATAAACAACTCTCAAAAAGTAGACTTCGGGGAACCAGTTAAGAACAAGCAAAATACGAATGTATTCAATGATTGTGGCATTGGTCGGTGGAGAGAGTACAAGGTGGGATATGGACCATCAGAAAGTAGATTTGCCCACGAGGCAAATGGCTTTAACTTCTACTAAAACGGAAAAGATAAGAGGTGGGAATTGAGTAAAATACCCCACCCCACCCACCCATCTTGATATACAATCACAAGTTATTTATATAATACTGTTTATGTTAAGATCAAGTATGTAAAAACGAACCCATCTAAGGTAACCTATCATTGGGATGTCAAAGGTCCTTTACAGGGTGCTCTTAAAACTGGGTTCCCTTACTTCGGTCTAATAAGACACAGAAGGCCTGAAATATTTATAGTTGACTCTTATGTCACTATTGAAGGAATGGACACAGTATTTGAAGTCTTTCCAATTGTAAAAATGGATGACAATGGGCTTGTGTTTCCAAACTTCTATTTTAAGGAACCAAGTCGATTAGGACGTTTTTATGTCACCTTCCTACACAGTGAAAGTCTTATCAACGATAAAGATATTCAATACAATTGGGCGATAAATCAAGACCCCAACTATAAAAAATATTTAGGTTATTCAGAAGAACGCAATGCGAGTGGAATACTTACTATACCTCGTGCAACGGCAAGGGATTTAGTTTATGGTGGCTGGAATGGCAATCATGTGGTAATAAGGTTTGATATGAATTATGACTGTGTCGCTAGCATAAGGAATATGTGGAATGGCTTTGTAAAAGGGAATATAACAGTCCAGTTTGCATATACGAATGGTTATACGACTGAGAAAAGATACGAAATCTCCTTGTCTGATGTAGAGAGGGACAATCCAAAATTGATTGATTTCTTACCAGATGTCATTACTTGTACACCTGTATCGATAGGGAACCTTAGTGTTGGTTTGAAATATATAAAACTGCTTGAAAGCAAATGCGAGCTTACCTTTACAGACCATCAAGGAGTAAAAAAGGATCCTCCTAAACAAACATGGTTTGACTTTATGCAATAATACTTTACAGAGAAACAGAACACTAATTAGTGTTCTGTTTCGTTTTGTTTATTTTTTAACAGTCTTAATACCTTCGTCAAAGTCGAACCAAGTACTATCATGTCCAAAATATGGGTCGGTATATATAGGATTATCAGGTGCACTATACAATTTAGTACTTCCGAAAAAAGTAATTATTTCAAACTTTCCTTCGTTCCAAATTACATCTCCGGCTGCCTTACCCTGTTGTCCATAATACACCTGATATTCCAACAAGTCTATCCTTTTCTTTAGATTCCCATTCTCATCACCAATCTTAAATACACGGTCATACTTTCGACCATCCTCCGTTGTAAATCTTACTAATATTTGGGAGCCAACATGTCGTTTGGAATATTGAGAGTTTGGAGCATATAAGAGCAACATTTGACCTGTATACCCACCACCTAAGCGAACAGCAACTTTATAATATGGATTGTAAGGATTATTGTCAACTCTCTTAAAACGAGCTTTGCTTTTATCCATTGGGAATGGTGGGTACTGTTGAACTCTAATGTCAGAGTTCGCAATATTAGAACCATTAAACCCTAGACGAGGTTGCTCTATACGGAATTTTGCTTCTAACGTATTGTCTGTAATGTTTGACTTTTTCTGTAGAAAATAAATAAAAAACCTTCCATTAATCTTGTCGTCAGGAATAGGATAAATCCACGATACTAAATATGTACCACTCGATAGTACATCACGAACAATTGGTTCTATAGGGAACTTTAGTAACTCTCCATCAAGTGAGTAAAGGTTAGGAAATGTCGCATAAGACACAACGGGGATCACTTTTGGGTTGCGAAATGAAGGTTTGAGGTAGGCAGCATCAAAATGACCCGGTGAATACCCTGCTGGAGAGGCTGGTTCCCCCACCTCCCAGTGGTAAATCGCCTTTGATAAGTCCATTTTTACATACTTGACCTTTACATAAACACGATTATCGGTATTAGGACGATACTGACAGGTGAACTTTGTAGCATCTTTACCAAGCTCTAGTTTCTGCACACCACTCTTAGCTTGTAGAGCAGGAGAAGAAACATAACCACTTTCGCCCTCTTTCTTACCTCTTGCAGTACCAACAGGGTCATCACTGTACCTCCAGCTCCACCCTTGGAACACGACATTCTCCTTGGCATAGTAGGTAAGGTTAACATCAATGTCATTTCCCAGCTCTGGTTTTGGATAAAATCCAAGGTTTTCAACTTCCACATCACCTCCTCCATTCATCGGGGTAAAGCTATAATTTCTTTCACCCAATACAGTTCTTGTGGTCTCACCCGTCTCAACATTCTCCATCTCCAGCATCACTGTCACACCCTGACTAGTGTTGGGTTCAGCACCCTTCCTATTAGGACAAGGCTTGTCCGAGGGCTCACAGCTTGCGAACCCCAAAGCAAGGGCTGATAGCATTAGCCCCTGCCACATCATCAAACTAAATCTTTTCATTCTCATACTTTTTAATTAATTAAAAATCCACTATATATCTTGTGTCATCATAATGATGCACTATTCACTTAGCACAAAAATACCTGATGTCACATGTACCACCCACTCTTTCCAATTGCCGCATACGATTGAAAAGCTAAAGCAACGACAGAGAAGAGATGCTCATGTGAAAAGCAAGTGGGCAAAGATTCACACCTTCACCCACTCTAAAATAATTTCACCTATCTATTAACTTATGAGTTTATCAAAAGCTATTACAAAGCTACCTATCAACTTGGGCAATGGAGAGAAAATCCAATTGCCGCATAATATTCCAATCACATTCACTTTGGGTCTATAATAATCTTATTGTTTACCCATGACGACCCAACAAATGGGCTTGGGTTACGAAACATATAGCTCTTCCTATATAGTAGGTTCCCATCTTGTAGCAAAGGATATTCCTTACCGACTACTAAACCCTTATCATTTGGTGTATGATACGTGATAGTAGCACAAATATAAGATAGATACCTATTCACACTAGGTCTCCTCACCTTGATGTTATAGGGGATGGCAACTTGATGTGACGTAAGTGGAGGAATGACATACTCACCCTCACCGATCTTATCTTCCCATGTAGTCATCTCATCGAGAGCCAAACGGCTATGGTTCTCAAATGGCTTTCGCCTATTGTACAGGCGGATAGTCACCTTTTGCTCCTTATCAGAATAATTATTGAGCCACCAATAGGATGTATCAGGAACATTGTATTGTGGAGTGGTGATCGTACTACTATGGATCTTACCAGAGTTCGCATTTAGATAGATTGTAGATGAGAACACACACTGCTCAGGATGGACATTGAAGTATTTATCCTCTGGTATGTCATCATCCTTCTGGTCTGGTTCATACCATTTCCCTCCATTTGTTCTGAGAAGAAGTTGATGACGGTACCGTCCAACCTTTGGAACAGACAAGAAGAATGGTACTGAAAAGCCATCGTAATGATAAGGTAGCACCGATAAACCACTATAGATTGGCGACTGACAAACCACATTCCCTTGCTCATCACGGACCAAGACCCTATACTCTATATTCTCCTCTCTATCCGTACGATTATCCAACCAAAAATTCATTACCACGCCTGAGTTATTACTCAAGTCTTGCATATATTGATGTGTAGCGGTATATTCATAATCCGTAAAGAATATATCATCAATCTCAGGGACAGGCAAGCCGATCCCCTTATTTTTCTCCTTAGGTGTTAATGGAACCACCTCCTTACTATTGAATACATCTACCACTGCCACATACTCCTTATTGCTCTCCACCTTTTCAAGCTTCATTGAAAAATAATGCTCAACTCCATCGATCACGACAAACACCGTCATCTCGGTATTAGCCTGAGGCATCATCAGAAAAGTCTGCTTATATAGCTTCCCATTCGTAGCCAATTCTTGAATTGAACTATTTATAGGACGATAGATAGTGATCCTCTCATACTCTGGTATATTCATACGATTAAAAACCCCTTTATGGAGATCTAACCAACCATAAGAGTATCTTGGAGAGAAGCGGATCTCATCCACCCTTGAAGAAGATGAAAAAGAAGAGAAATCAAATAGAAAAGTAAGGGTCGCCTGCAACTGCTTAAACTCTAGGCATAGTGTCCTATCAGAGCTTTGGTCTAGGTCAAGACGAGCATAATATACTGGTTTTTGCTCCGCCTCTTGTACGAGAACATTACCATCAACATTTTTAAGAGTATTAGGATAAACAGAAACGACTAGAGATGGCTCTGTTATCACACACGACTCCTTCAACTGCCATAGGGGTCCATTCTTCTTGGCTGTGGTAAACAACTTCTCCTTTTCCAAATTCTTGTTCCATACTGAAAAGTAGAGACCCTCTTCACCTAAAATAGCCCCCTCCGCCCTAAGTGATGTTATCGCTGTAACAACACCTGATGATTGAGGGTCAATATGAGGTGGCTCATAAAGCTCTTTCGTACATGCCGACAAGAAGCTTAAAGCCACCAAACACAGAAATGACAACGTTTTAATTTGATTCATAGACTTAGCTCTAACTTGTTTAATCATTTTACAATCTTGTTGTGGGGGTCACTCCCCACCATTCCTTTATCAAAAGCGTTAGTGGGGGGGAATCACCCCACCCACTAACTTTGTAAAAATGAAAAACAAGAGATTATTCTTCCCCTACTCCAACATGATAGGTCACTGCCTTTTGGGTAAAGGTTACCTTTGTAGTCTTAACAACGGCACCCTTCGCACCCTTCCATGTTACAGAAAGAACGCTTGAGCGAGACACCTTCTGCTCAGTATTCTTACTTGCTGCATAGATATTCTTAGTAGTGTCTACCTTAATCCAAGCTGCAACCTTACCATACTCTGGCACCAATTCAACCTTCAACCATTGAGCCTCGGGTTGCACAGCACCATTTTTATACGACTTATAGAGAGCAAAATACTTCTTGCCATATCCAAAGTCTTTAATATTCTTCTGTCCGCCAGTACTTGGGAATTCGTAAGATCTATCCGATGGTAGAGAAACCGCTTTACCGTTTTCATCCACAATCTTATCAGGGGTCTTTCCTCCATTGTTTGGGTCTACACTACTATCATAGTAAGAATCCTGTTTAACGGTGAATGTCCGCCATGTACCCTTTCCTTGACCAACGCCATCCTTACCAACTTCTACAGTTGCAGTACGAGGACCCTTCTCCATACTAATATATGGCTTTACAGTGTAGGACATTGAACCATTACCCTTAGTAATCGTTAGCCAATCAGCGGAAGGAGTCTTAGCATCCCAATTCTTAAAGTTAGAATTAGTAACTGTCCACCCTTGGATCTTACCTTTAGGATCCTTCAAAGGAGAGTACTCTTCGCCAACAGTTGTAAAAGTACCATTAGTACCTTTCTTCCCATCAATATTACTCTTGGTTAGATTTTCAAGCTTTCCGTCAAGCTTTAGGTTGCGATACTCACGGTCTTCACCCTTGACACCAATAAATATAGCAACAAAATTTAGGTTCTTTTCTACAGGAATTGTGATGGTCTTGGTCTTATCATTACCAAGCTTTTGACCCGCTTCTTGGGTATGATTACCAGCCGCTCCCTTCTCATAAAGGGTAAAAAGCTTATACTCACCCTTTGCCGTTGCTGTAATAGTAGCATTCTCTCGATAGAAGTATGTACCACCTCCAGTGATAGTACCCCTCTCATTATCTATTTTCTCTGTTGCCGCCTTTAGGTCATTAGCAACAAATGGGACTAGGGAGCCATCCTCTTGCATGAGGAGCGCCTCTGTAGTCACTACAAAGCTCTGCTCGCTTTGATCCACTGGGAGCTCTCGACTGTTGTCACAGCTTGCTAGCCCCAAACCGAATGTGCCAATTGTAGCACACATAATAGCATTTAGAATCTGCTTTTTTACATTCATAATTTCTTCTGTTTTAAGTTATAAATAAATTACTGTTTTAGTGAGTGGAGGGGACACCCCCTCCACTTATAATAAATCTGATTAGTCTATCTCTACATTAACATCGTAAGTCTTTGGCTTCTGCTTAACATTAACAGTAGTAGTGTCAACCGTCTTACCATCCACCTTAAAGCTAACAACCACGTCAGCGGAACGCTCTACCTTACCTTGGTTCGCAGATGCAGCATAAGTAGAATCCTTCTGCTTGAGCCAATCTTGTGATGGCTTGCCGAAGTCTATCTCTACCTTCTCCTTCACCCACTGGTCCTTAGGCAGTAGCTCACCATCCTTATAGGTTGGCACCAACACATAGATAGGACCTTTTAGAGTCTTATCAAGGTCTTTGAAGTCCTTCTTATCACCATTAGGGTCAAAAATAGCCTCAATCTGTGCCTTGATGTCAGCAATAGTACCATCGCCATAAGTAAACTCTGAATCAGGTGTCAACTCATCAATCCCCTTGTAGAAAGATGACTGAGTAACAGTCACTGACACCCACGCACTTGGAAGAGCTGGGTCTGTAGCATCCTTACCAACCTTTACGACAGCCTTTCTTGCAGGAGCCTTTGCTACGAATGGCTTGGCTACAAATGAAACCTTACCTGTCGCCTTATCAATGTTTACGGTTAGCCAATCACTTGCAGGAGTTGGCCCAACGGTGTTCCATGCCTTATAAGCACTATTGACTACACTTAGACCTGTGATCTCACCTGTTGCTGTCTTGATAGCAGCTACCTCCTCACCAATCGCAAACATCTCCTTGGTCTGAGGACTCTTTGAGTTGCTTTCATCCGTCACTAGTGCAAGAGTAAAGTCACTACTCTTATTGTCAACCTTAAGATTGCGGTACCCCTTTTGTTGCTCATCAATATTCGTGAAGATTGCCACAAATGTCATATCCTCCGTGATATTAAATGACAGGGTCTTCTCCTTCTCGTCTACAGTGCCATTGGCTTTAGTGAAACCACCCTTCTCCTGCTTCTCATAAAGCTGATGAAGCGTATAAGGATTGTTGGCCACAATCTTTAAGTTCACTAGGTCGTTATAGAAATAACTACCATCACCAGTGATTGTCGCCTTACTAGCGTCACCAATCACAGCCCTTAGGTCAGTTGTAAATGGAGATAAAGAACCATCTGCCTCTTTAACAAAAGTCTCCACTTTAACGTTTACCGCATTCTCGGCTGGAACCTCAATGTCCCGAACCGCTTCGTTTTGACAAGAGCTAAAGCCAAGCATTGTGGCAAAGAGCCCAAAAATAGAACAAATAAAAAACTTTTTTCTCATAAAATAAATTATTAATTAGTTTGTAAATTCAATACATTGCATCACTCGTCAATACCCAAGTTGATACCGGGGTTCTCCACATTACCACCTTCATCTCCAGTTCCAGTGCCAGTACCATCACCATCTCCGGGACCATCTCCAGTTCCAGTGCCGTCTCCATCTCCGGGGCCATCTCCAGTTCCAGTGCCATCTCCATCACCAGTTCCACTATCACTATCACCATCAATCACCACGTCAACACCATCCTCTTTGTCCTCCATAGTGATAAACACCTTCACATCACCGATGACGAGGAAAACAAAGTTTACATCATATCCCTTAGGATTTGATGGCTTTATGCGGTTATTGTACTCAATAAGACTAGTTGGTAGCGTTTTAGGGTCATAGGCCGCCTGATAGTCAAATCTCACCCACTTTACCTTCTTACCCGAGTTGGGCTTAGGGTTAATTCCAATCTCACACTTCTCATTAGAGAAATAGTCTCCTAAACCTGTAACCACGGCCGACCCAATATTCACGGGACCTCTCTCTAGTGCCCTTAATGATGTTGAGGAAAACTCCGTCTTATGGAATTGTCCATCGCCATCATCTACAAAAGCTGTCAATGTATAGTTTCCTCTAGGGTCGTGAGAGGGTTCGTCTTTTGAGCTTAAGTTCTCACAAGAGAACAATGCCAAACTCAGCAAACCAAAGAACATCAACGCAGCTATTCGTCCAAATCGTCTCATACTTTATTACCTTCAATTGTTCCAAAAGATATGGTATCAGTTGCATTCTCAACGTCTACAACCTTGACACCACCAATCTCTATATTCAAATCTTCTAAATTACCATCACTAGAAGCAAATGTGGCAACGAACGTCATATCGTCCATAACATTAAATGTTATAGCACAGAGAGTGTCCTTCACCTTTTTATACCCCTCCAATAGAGATGTCTCATTCACTAGACCCCTCTCCTTCGTATAACCACTCTTTCCCGACTTCTCGTAAAGAGCCACTAGCTTAAACTTACTATTGGGAAACACATTTGCTTGAATTGTTACTCTCTCGCCATGCAAGTAGGAACCGCCACCAACTATCTGTCCAACACCATCCTTTTTGATTGTACTACTCCTCATGGACATTCCATCAGTAGTTACTCCGATGATTTCCATAGTTGTACCAACGCTAACGCTACCTAGCGACCTCTCAGCTTTACGACAACCTTGTGTTGCCAAAACGAGAGGCAGCAATGTAAAGAGAGCTACAACTACCTTACTTACCGTCAGGGTCCTCACCCGGTATCTCAACATTGACATCATAGGTATTAGGTTTTTGCGTTAACTCAAAGCTATGTCTCTCCCCATCAGCCACAACAACTAAGGTAAGTTGTACAGCAGTTCTTCTATTGTTAACAGGGCAAGTCAAAACGTAACGACCATTCACATATTCTAAAACATAACCCTCAGGATTATTCATTAGAACCAACTCAAATGGAACAGGACCACGCTCAGAATTAATCTCTTTTCCATACTGCCAATAATGTGTAATTTTCTCCGCAGATACAACTAGAGGCACCTTACCACCTTGAGGAGGAAGCTGATCTGGTGATAATGAAGCCACAATCTCCACCTTCTTCGTCACACAATCCATATCTGGGAACCATGATCCCGATCTCATACATGACGATATAAACAACGCTAATAGGGCAAACACCCCTATAACAATTCCTTTTTTCATATACTTATTCTTTTAGATTAAAACTCTAGTTCCTCTTTGAACAATCCATATTCCTTGATAAGGTCATTCAACTCTGGGTCAAGTTGTGCTCTGAATATCTTGTACCTATCCAACTTACCAGCATTCAAAAGACATTTTAGAGATTTCTCTATCTCTCCCTTTCTGTAATACAGAATGGCTAGAAGATATTGAATATCTGCACCCTCCTTCTCCTCATGATTTATTAGGATTGGAAGTGCCTCATCATCATACCCTAAGCTCATATAGGTAATAGCCAAGTTAAAATCCTTAGGATAATCTGAAAGGATGGACAATGCACCTTTATAATCTCTTGCCCGAAGTAGCTCACGACCCTCATTATACTTCTCGTCAACCACAGTCGTGTGAATGGTATCTTTCACCATATCTCTTCTATGAGTATGAAGCACGAAGTCAACACAGCGTAAGCTAGGATAAGCCTCTTCTCTAAGTTGCTTATAGACCTCAGGATAAGACGAGCGGATCTTCTGCTCCCTCACATCCTCGTCCCTTTCATTATTG
Source organism: Porphyromonas somerae DSM 23386 (assembly GCF_000372405.1). GTDB lineage: Bacteria > Bacteroidota > Bacteroidia > Bacteroidales > Porphyromonadaceae > Porphyromonas_A > Porphyromonas_A somerae. The sequence continues at coordinate 10,791 of NZ_AQVC01000018.1, forward strand.
ATGAATGCCAAAATTCCATCTCTCACCTCTTCTGGATAGACGTTTAGAAGCACCCAGCTCTGAACACCAGACCAATTCTCACCCTCTGAATGAGCCTTAACATGACTAGGTTTCAAGTCATTAAACACCTTATTCTTAATTAGATAATCCCTCAGGCCTTGAGCCCTTCGCTCAGACAGTGAGCGGTTATACTTCGCACCACCCTCTGGCGAAGAATAAGCTTTCATTGTGATACTATCTAACACCAGCTCGCCCGTGAAGTCAATGGACTGAACTAGACTATCCAACTTAGTTAACTCTTGAGCATTATTCGCAAAACTTGGATCCACCACAGACTTGGCAACAGGGAAGTCTATATATAGCTTTTCAACCTTATCCACTTGCCTATACACTACCTCTTTCATATAACGAGGAGCTTCATCAATGAAGTCTACCATTGCAGAGATATTGTATAGAAGAGTATCTGAGCCGGGGACCTCATACCGACTTTGGTCAATAGCAACAATCTCTCCAAAGAGTGCCAGACGAACCTTTTTCATATATTGGTCTGTGGTCAACTCTTGGGTATAATGGTATTGCCAACTATTATTTGCGTCAACTATGGTATCAAGGCGAGCAGCTATATGAGGAAACTTCACAAGTTTGTCCTTCATAGCCTCCTGCTCCTCCTTTTTACGCTCATTCTCTGCCATTCGCTGATAGTTCCAAAACTTCTCTTGAATGCGAACGCTATCCTCTGGGGTCACTTTCTGCTTCACAATCTTCTTATCGCCAAAAGCAAACTCTGCAAAAGACTTTGGGATCATATCATCTTCAAGGTTTCTATACAACCAATATGAAGGAAGTACCAATCTCCAATCATTCGCATCAACACTACCCCTATTACGATCTACCTTACTATTAAATAGGCGATAGCGTTCATTGATCTTATTCTCCCAATCAATCCAACGGTCTCGCTGGATCAATTGTTTCTGCCATGCAGCATGATACTCAGCCTCAAGGTCACTCATAGCTTTATTGTAGCCCTTGTGATTGAGCATCTCTTGCCAATACAAAGAGTCGGGGATAATAGAAGTAATAAACCTCTGATACTCCTCATACCCCTGCTTCTGCTTACGTAGGAAGTCAGCACCCGATAGAAGTACTGGCTGAAACTCTATAGTCTCATCGTTATCCTTAAAGGCGGTTGGGTAAACTCTAAGTTGCCACCTATCATCAATCAAAGTCTTAGGAACGGTAATAATAAAGTCCAAATCGACCTTGCCATTACGTTCTACGATTCCCTTGCGAGTAGTCGTCACCTCTACACCTTGAAGCATAAAGTTAGCACTGACATCGTTATCTTTGCGTTGATCTTTTTCAATAGCATATAGCACATTACCCGTATCATCGGTTATCTCAAAATATTGAGGCAATGAACTTTTCAATGTGTCCATACCACTATAATGAGTAGTACCATCAGCGAACTTTAACCCCAACCTATTATCATTGGGATCATGCTTCTCTAGCTTACTTGTCAGAGAACCACAGCCAGCTAAGATAATTGTAGCTAGCCCTAGAACGGTTCCAATTTGCAATAAACGGCTATTAATTCTTGTCTGTCTCATGCCAGTAGATTAGAATAAATAAACAAGAGATACAGCTGCCTTTGTAGGTAGCACATAAACTCCATGACCATCTTTTTTCAAATCACCACAATTCTTACATTCAGACTTTAGATAGTCTAAATACATAACCGAACCACCTAGCTGAAACTCCACATTCCAGTTCTTCCAAATTGGAAGAGCGTAGCCGACATCCAATCCTCCGCCTACACCCCAACCTGCATACTTAGACTTCATAATTGAAGGAATGCCAATATGATAGTTCGCATAGATATAGTGTAGACCAACAAAAAGGTTGCGGTAAGTCTCATCAAACCAATACCTCACCTGTGGTCTAAACACATAATTTTGTGTCCTTAGCTTCTCAACACGGAAGGGGTTAACGGAAAGGTCCAAATGCAAGCTCCACGTTCTATCTACTGTCGCTGAAAACTCTCCATTTATACCTGTCCAACCCAACATGGGGACGTTGGTACTTAACGAATAAAACTGTGCTTTACTCTCTTGCCTAAAGCCAAAGGAGAATGCAATTACACAGAGAAAAATAAAAAGTCTCTTCATTTCTGTCTTTTCATTTAATTATTAATTAATTCAACTATTATTTCTATATGGCAAAAGTAGCTCCTATCCCTAAGGCCAGGAATTAATACAAATTGCCGCATACGATTATTCATCATTAATTAGGTTTTTCAACACTGAACTTGAAATCAACCTTCTCCTCATTTCCAAAGCTATCTCGAACCGTAAGAGAAAATCTATGTGCCCCATGTGAGTATGGAGCATAGACAAGCGTGAAAAACTTATCCCCTGTCATAGGGTCTACCTCCAACGTAGGTATCACCCAATCGTTAGCCTTGAACTCATTAAGCTCTTTGTTGTAGTAGGCTCGTCCTTCTCCTTCTGCACTAAAGTACTTCACCACATAATAATTATCTCTCAAAGAGATATTCTCCTTGAGCTGGATGCGGATTTTATTACTTGACCCAATTGAAACTTTCTCTCGGTATTCATCTGGAACAACCTTAAATCCCGCCTCTGTTGCAACCTCAATATTCGATTGACACGACAGGAGACCAAACAAACACCCCACAAAAAGGGTCGCGAATAATAGCCAATAACTTTTCTTGTAATCCATATCATTAATCTATTTAGTTGTTATATTCCTCTTCCCTTTGACTTCTTTATCTCCTTTTCAACCTCTTCTCTAAGTGGCACTTGTGGAGACCACCTCTCTTTCGTTGCATTGAATCTCTCATAAGCCTCCTGTGGGTCGAGGGAACTAATCTCTTGTTGTAGAGACTCTCTACCTTCTAAGGATCTCTCCATCTCCTCCTTTAGTAGCCAGTTGAGTTTCTTGCCACCACTCTCTTTCTCGATAGACTGGATAAAGACAGGCAAACAGACTTCATTCTTATCAAGAACCCACTCCGCAAGCTCTCTCATCTTATCACCACCAAAGTTGACAACGTCAGTAAACAGTCCCTCGACCAAGCTAGCCTTCTTTATAAAATCAAAGGCAATCTCTCCTGCTATAGGAGAAAGGTCCTCTAAATAGGTTAGCTCCACTCCAAAGAACTCCACAGACTTGGGGTACTTTTCATCGTAGACAGAGTCAACATCACCATCATTAGTAACCACCCACTCCACACTAGGGTCCTCAAAGGCCTTGAGTACTCCAAGCCAATATTCTTCACCATTCTTTTTTACCTCTTCATAATCAGAGCGTGACCAAAGGCTATAATCCTCAGGGATATATCCATCCTCCACACCTACCCACTCTTGTTCGACCTCAAAGAGCTTTCTCATATCAATACCACCTTCTCCTATGTAGTCAAACTCAAAACAAGGAGGCCACCGATCCGCAACCTCTGCCATTACAGTAGGAACAACCTTATTACCTTCTATATCCATATCCACAATAAATTAAAGTGTTACTTCACGTCAATAAGCACACAAAGCTAAGGCCTCTATATACCCCACCATAAAAAATCCAATTGTCGCATGGGAATACTCTTTGGAAAAAAGGAAAGAATTACCTATGAAGGGAGCAATGTGATTGGCAATCACACTACGAAGGAGATGTTATCGTCATAGAGAATAGGGTTAATCCCTATCTCTCCTATTCAAGAATTGAGCAATAAAAAGGAACAGAACTAGTCAACAACGTGACTGTTTCTGTTCCCACTATCCCTTTAATCACAAACTCAATTAATGGTCATAGACGGGTGGCTCTTTGCCACGTGGCCTTAATTAGTATTTGACAGGCTTCCTTGTACCGGACTTAGATAGAGCGACCTTTCTTCTTATCTGATGGTGGTGGAAGGTTTATCTTCTTGGGCTCTTCACCTGTAGACGCCTGACCCATTGACATCTCTTGATTTTGCTCTTGCTCCTCCCTCAAATCCTCTTCTAAATCATTGACATAACCCTTAACAATCTCAGTGACCTCTTCCATACTACTATACTCCATCAAAGCCTTAGCGTCTTCAAGGTTTAGCTCTTGTACGTTATCATAGACCTTTTCCTCAAAGGCTCGTTGGAAGTCATCACCAACACGATAGGCTAAATCATCAACAACTGCCCAAACAGCATAATTGGATCTAGGATCCCCTAGTGACAAAGGTTCTCCGAACTGCTGACCAAGATCATTAATATAGTCCTCTATATCATCCATGTGCCTTAAGTAAAAGTCTTTAGTTTGAGAGTAGTATATAAACTCACCCAAGATACCTGAGGCACACCCACGGGCAAGGTCGTCAAAAAAGCCAGCACCCTGATCGTAGTCTACAATATGAGTTTGAAAAATCTCTTTCAGCTCATCGCTGAATGAGAAGTCGTTCACGCCACAACCCTCCATTAGGTCATCTAAGGTCTCCCAAACAAGATTGGAAATAAACTCCTCTGGGTCAAAGGCTAACTTTTTGTCATCAAACTCCTTAGTGCGAGCTTCCAAGATCGTCTGCACCTCTTCTTTAGGGATAACATAACTGGCTTCTGCACTAAACGCTCTTGATGAATAGACAGACTCACCGAGTGCTCCATTCTCACCGATGGATGTATGCTCCCAAATGTCGGGGGCGATACCCTTCAACTTTGAAACTCTAGGACCCACTTCAAGACCATTTTGATACTTAGTCTGTAGCTGGATTTTTCCTTCCTTATCCCACTGCTCATAAAAACCATCAAGTCTACCATTCCGGTCATAGCTAAACCTCCGCTCAACTTGACCAGTTACGGCATCATCGCAAAACACATCAATACCTCCTTTGTCATTAGACTGCTCTTTGTACGTTAAAGTACGATAGTCAGTATAGTCCTCTAAGCTCATAATAAATACATCATCTAAAACATTAAACATCTACACTATGGGGAAGTACCCACTTACGGCAAAAATAACCGGGTTCTAAAGGCACAGCAATTGTTGCCTAATTGCCGCATACGATGGAGGATGAAAAAAGGAAAGTGGGCAACATCAAAATAAAAAGGACGAGGGCATAACCCTCGTCCCCTCATGAACAACAAATCTACACACGTGAGAGTGTCTCAAAAACACAACACAAAGGTACTACCCTATAAGACAACTCCAACATTCTTCCAATTGCCGCATGAGAATGAGGATGTAAAAGAGAAAAAAGGAAGATGGATAAATAGATTGAAAACTACTGATGTAAGTTGCTATATAGCAGCTAGTTATAGGGTTAAAAAGTGGTCGAAATGTTTGGCGAATTGGGGAAAAATTGGTATCTTTAGGTATGAGAAAGAAGATGAGTGCCAGTCACTTATGAGGATAAAATAGTATATTGACAAACCAAATAAAAACGAGACAATTATGGGAAAGCAAATGGAACAATTAAGATGGAGATCGCAAAAAAATATATTTGCGAAGGTAGCACTATATACATTAGTGGGATGTATGGCATTGGTGAGTTGTAACGGCAAGGATAGACCAATTCCTCCCGAACCAACACCTCCACCTACTCCCTCGCCCACCCCTAGAGGGATGGTGAAGTTGAACCTATCACTGACAAATGGAGGGGTCATCGCTGATGGAAAGCTGGTCAATGAGTGGAACAGCGGTGATGAGGTGAAGCTGTGGGGCATAACAAAAGATGGCAACAAAGCAATACCACTAGTAGCAAGATGGATGGCTTATGGTCAATGGTCTGCACTAACCACTCCTGCTGACGAATGGAAGTCGGTGGAGAGGGTAGCTCTCGCCTACTTGCCTACCCCAACAACTAACTACGATCCAACAAAGGGCACTTTCCAACCTCCAATGGGGACCAACAAGGTCATTGGTGCTTTTAGGCTGTCACACTATTATAATGACTTATTGATAGGTGAGGAACAGAACCCACAAAAGCAGATCTCCACTGCTCTCTCTTCACCATACAAGCAGGTGCAGCTGATCTTACAGAATAGCACATTTTCTAAAAAGGTCAATGGAATAGAGGTGGAGATTGAGGAGGTGCTAGCTAACGCTGCTCTATCTAAAGAGGGGTGGAAAGGTGAACCAACCACTCTAAAGATTAGCTATCAAGACAGGAAGGAGGGTTGGAAGGGCAATGAAGCCGATACCCTATTCTTCGCTATCCCAACGGCTACCAACAACGTAACGGCGACAATTCATTATAGAGATGAAAAAGGGGAAAGTAAGGAAGAGCAGAAAGAGGTGTCTCTAGCACAAGGAGCGGCTACAAAGCTACTATTCAGATTTCATGAGGAAGAGATCGTTAATCCTCCTCTAGCCTATACCATACCAATAGACACGAAGTATTGGTTGGAGGCAAATCAAAAGGCTTGGAACCTCCTACACTCTAACTATGGTGGTGAGCTTGATGAAAAGACAGCAAGAGAATACTATGGTTGGACAAACTATCGCCCACTAACGGACGAAGCAATGCACACCAAGGTTCTTTATAAGGATGATGTCAACCTTTTAGCTTGGGTGGCAGAGATGAAGGAGGAGCAAGTGATGAATGGAAGAGATTGGGGACTAATGCTCGGACTGGAGACACTAGATGGGGCACTAGTTGAAGTCTATCCACCTCTCTATTTTAACACCATTGGGGGATATATACCTTCAATGAATGGTGGAAACGATGGATATTATGACAACTACTGTTATATCACAGCACCCGCAGGGGAGTATCGTATGGTCTGCTTCGTGAAATATCATAAAGATTATGTCGGCACCCAAAATGGAGCAAATGAAAAGTGGTATAAGTTGCCTTATCTTGACTCAAGGGACTACAGTGAAACTTGTCTTTTGGGAGGCGTTGGCAAGAAGTATCTAAATGAGCGAATACCTTGGGAAAGGTCACCTTATAACGGCACTGAGAGGCTTACGGTGGTAGATAGAGCGGCTAAGCATAGTGTTGCCCCACGATGGAGAATGGGTATGACCTATCAGAATAGGAAGGACTTTGAGAATAACAACCCTAGTTATACAAATGGGATTGATGGGCACCCCGACCGAAAAATTGATGTAGGCACCATCTTAGAAGCAACCCTCGTAAACAACAGCAATAACACCTTGCGAGGAACAATCGTTGCTAAATGCGAGTATCTGCCGATGTTTAACCCAATAGGCTATTGGAGGTTTGACTTGCACAACGACAGGTATAGAAAAATTTCTGGAGAGGGTGCTGTAATAAAATTTTGGAATGCTTGGAGCCACGAGGTGGGTCGAACACAGGTTACATTAGCACCCAACAGCGAGGATAAGGCTCAAGTGGAGGTAATTAACTATACTTGGAAGTGGAATAAAGATGGAGAGTGTGGAATGGAAATGCTCGGTCCAGATAAGTACGTACACCTTTATTGGGTGGATGAAAACGGAAATGAAGAGATGATGAAACGTGTAGATTATGGCTACATGAATAATGCCCAGAAGGACAACTTCGGTGACCCAACAACGAATCGCAATTTCAATTATAGTAATGGCTGGTATCAAAATCTAAATTGGAGAGAATATAAGGTGGGATATGGACCATCAGAAAGCAGGTTTACACCCGAAGCAAATGGTTTTAACTTCTACTAGTTGTTTATGAAAAATAGAAAGGATCGGGACAAACGTCTCGATCCTTTTCTAATTATAGCATCATGGAACTAGTTGCTATATAGTCTCACCCTTTCCTTTAAGAAAGTTTGTCCACAAAGTCATAGGATCGTTTTGTGAAACGTACACCCAATAACCGGGTGCCCAAAGAGCCTTTTCCTCTTGGAACTTTTTGATTTGTTCAAAAGCATAACGAGCCTCAATGGAATACGTGAAGTAACTAAATCGTGATAGCCGACCTGCATTAGTCACATTTGGGGCAAAGAAATCTTTATACATTCTCAAATAACTAGCAAACTCCCTATGTTCTGGGTATGATGGGTCAGTGAATGTTGCAGAGTATTTTTTGTCAATATTTTGACAGTGCTTCCACCCGACATAAAACTCCTCTATAGATGGCAAACAGTAAAGCGTCTGGTCAATATACCAGCTCATGGCTCTTACACAGGCATTAACAGGGAGGTCCAATTCAGAACTCTCCAACTCCGGGAAAGAAGGTAATGGACGGCCAAGCCCTCCACTCTCTCCACTACCCTTAAACAAAGGTAGGTTAGCAATCCCCATTTGTACATACAATCGCCTTAATGCTCCCTTCTGCTCTCCCCCCTTTTTAAGCTCAGAGAGATACGTTTCAGATAGCTTCTTATAGACAAAATCAAAATTTGTTTGATACTTATCATAAGAAACAATTCGACTACGCCAATCTTTCATATAACCATCTAGTTCATTAAGCTCATTTAGCAAGTCAGCTTTATAGGGAGATCGACATGATGAAGAGCTTAGTTTAGTACGTAAAGATCTAGCATAGTTTATTAACCCATCCATCCTAGCATCTGTAAGCTCGACACCATCGAAAAAAGGCCCCATGACAACGTGTCCTCTTGGGCTTGGGAAAAAGGGGCGGACTTTTGCATCATAACGTTTATATTTCACTCTAACTAAAACTTTATTCTCCTTGCCTTCTCTGTATTTACATGTAAAGAGAGTCATGGGTTGTGGAAGCCGCACCTGTTGTATGTTATTTAACCCCTGAACATAGAAAAGTTGGAGATAGTCGTCACAACGCTCGCCCTTGGCATCTCTAAAAAACCCAACGTAGTCATCAGCATATCGCCAGCTGTAGCCCTGTAAAACAACATTTTCCTTAGCATAGTAGGTAAGACCAACGTCAATGTCATTTCTTTTCGGTTTTTTTGACCTCCACCCCAACCCACGAACTTGTACATCACCATTCGCACCTGCTTCATAAGGTGTAAAGTTATAACCATTCTCTCCTAGAGCTGTTCTAGTGGTTTCACCCGTCACCACATCCTCCATCTCTAGCATCACTGCCACTCCCTGACTAGTGTCACCATCAGCCTCCTTCTTGTTAGGACAAGGAGTGTCCGAGGGCTCACAGCTTGCGAACCCCAAAGCAAGAGCTGAAAGAAGCAGCCCTTGCCAAATCAAATTAATCTTCTTTATTCTCATACTTTTTAATTAATTAAAAGTGTACTATATATATTATTGTGTCATTGCATAGACACATCACTTATTTTAGGCAAATGTACCTGATGGATTATGTGTTGCCCAGACTTGCAAATTGCCGCATACGATTAAGAATAAAAAGCAAGAGGGTGCAGATCTCACATCTCCACCCTCTCCAACAAATTATACGTTCAATCAAAAATGAAAAAGAATCCATTCGCCACAAAGGTACTACCCTATAAGACAAACCCAACACTATTCCAATTGTCGCATGAGATTGAAGTTGAAAAAGGGAAAAGGATAGTGGCAGACATGGGGTAGCCACCAATACAAAATCAAATCATATCTAGCAAAGCTAAGTGTATCATGTGCGGTATCATAGAGATTATCGCCCCAATATGTAGCGACAATTCGACATACACTGTATTTCCGTCACAGAAATCCGATGTACCTCGCATTTCCACCACAGTAATTCCGAAACAATGGCACGAGCTACGAACCAAGACGATTAGAAACTAGAAGGTGTTTCACCCTACCCTAGCCCACCTCTTACCCATTTTCAGAAATAAATGCGAATGGGCGTGCATGTTTTAATAAATTGAGCCCAACTTAGACATCACCAAAGAAGAAAAGAAGAGACTCTGTTGAACACAACCCCCACCACCCAAGATGGGTAAGAATACTAATTACTTCAATTATCGGAGCAACATTCCACAGAAACGACAAGTATATTGCATTTCTGTGACGAGAATGCAAGGAACATCGGATTTCTGTGACGGAAATACCACAAAGTAAAGTATAGTATAGTATAGTATAGTAAAGTAAATAATAACCCCTTATATTCCCCTTAAATTAATTCCGGAGAAAATAAGCCCAGCTTAGGTGGATGAAAAAAAGAAAAAGGAAAGCCGATCCCCAAAAAGGGAGTCGGCTAAAACAAAAAGTGAGAACAGCGAATTTAGATCTTGCGGCCTTTTTGTTGCGAAACTTCCTTGCGGATCATTTTTTGCTCTGAAAGATTCAAGTCACTCATGATTTTTTCATTCACATCCTTAAACTTGCCGAGCCAATCTCTACTGTCAACAAAATTAGGCAAAGTCGACAAATGGGAAGTTGCGAGGTCACCGGCACGGTCGTTATCAAGCAACCCATAGACCCACTTGTAGTCCTTGAGCTCATCAATAGCCTTATCCACCATCCCTACCCCATTCAAAACGACAGAGGTAAAATTCAAGGATTGACCTTTCCGGACTCTGTCAGAGATATAAGATAGTGCGTCAATAAAACCCTCAAAGACAACCGCACACCCCTTGTCAGAAGGATTGCCACCATTCAAGATGGATATATCCTTAGGTGCAAAGCTTCGCTTCGCATACTTACTTCTTAGCTCGCAACCGCCAGATCTATTTCCGAAACCAATTCCATAAAGCTTTTTCGTGCGAGTTGGGTCAAGATAAACGACCACCCTTGTAAACCTCTGAGCAACACTCGGAAGAACCCCTCGAGAATTGAGATAATCCAATAGGAGAGGATTATTGAGTGGATAAGTTGCCACCACCTTTTCTCTTTCTTTTTCCAATGTAGCACTAGAGGCGTCTTTTCTAGTTTGCACCCCAAGAGGAATACCATTACTAATCTCCTGCAACTTCATAAAAATCTCCCTAGTGTTTTCTCGTGGTATATCAAAAATTAAAGAGCATAAAGTTAAGACTCCACCCTTATAATCAGGGTTCCCCCAATCTGTAAATACACTTCCTCGTACTTGAAACGATGGTTTCGTCTCTTCACGAAATGGGCTTAGATACCATGTTGAACTACCCTTTTGGTAGACAGGCGTATGTCCACACCGACTAAGAATTTCATCAATCGAAATGTCTTCAAGATTCATCTGCATCATATCATTATTTGTTTAATAAGTTTCCAGCAAGATAACTTAGCCTCCTCACAGGTGGACAGGTTCTCAATTTGCCGCATAGATAATGCAAATGATTAAATTATTTTTCGGTTGTGTTTGCGTATACGATAAAAATTCGTATATTTGTCCCAGACAAGTTTCTATTGGTCCTTCTAGCGTGAAGGAGAGTGAAACAAGTCAACTGAAAGGATTCTGGTTAGCACTTTGGCAACATTTTGGCAACAAGGCGATTTTAGATGTTCCATAATAGAGTGAAACACAAGAAATTATAAAATAAGAATGAGTCCCGTCTTCGATCCGCTTCATCAGTGCTTCCGACTTAGCTAGCACCTCCTCCTGTACCAGTAGAGAGGCATTGAAGCCTGGCCATACGGCAGTATCCTTGTGTGGGATATCGAAGTTGCTCTCTGCCAAAGCCTTTGGAATCACTTGGTACACCTGGATCTCGAGCTCTTTTAGGAGCTCCTCCATCTGCTCAAGCATACTGATGTTACAGGTGATGTATGTAAATTTCATCTCATTCATTATCGTCACTGCTGTTTCTTTTCATTCTAAATAGTCTGCGCTCCCGATTGAGTCTCCGCTGGTGCATAAAGGCATAAGCGGTAGGCACCAAAATGAGGGTTACCAACATAGAGATCAGCAGACCTCCAATAATGGTAATACCAAGAGGGGCATACATCTCTTTACCCATACCGGTACTAAGTGCCATTGGTAGCATACCGAGGATAGTGGTCATAGAGGTCATCAATACAGGGCGTAGTCGTGAGCGACCTGCCTCCATCACGGCATCGCGGATGCTGTATCCACGCTGTACCAGCATATTGGTATAATCAACCAGCACAATACCATTATTCACCACGATACCCACCAACATAATGAGTCCGATAAAGGTAACCACACTTAGGGTAGTCCCTGTGATGAAGAAGGCAAGGATGATACCTACCAAGGTGAATGGTATAGCAAAGAAGATGATAAATGGGTCGAGTAGCGACTCAAACTGAGCAGCCATCACCATAAACACCAGCATCAGCCCAATTAAGAAGATTGTGGCTAGCGAAGAGAAGGTATCGCTCTGATCCTCCACCTGTCCACCAAGGGAAATCTCGATGCCTTCAGGAGCACTGGTATTATTGATAATCTCCTCAGCGATCTTAGCGCCCTCACCTAGAGAGATGCCATTGAGGTCGGCCGTCACCTTGACATACCTTTGCTGTGTCATTCGCTCAATCTCCACTGGGCCCTCCTTCTCCTGTAGGTCTGCTACAGCAATCAGAGGCACCTGCTGACCGAGTAGATTGGTCACCTGCATCTCCTTGAGCTTATTGATAGAGTGGCGGAAGTCGGGGGCATACTGAATCTTGATATCGTAGTCGCGACCATCCTCTGTAAAGACACCGGCATCGGCACCATACAGATTTTCACGCACCTGAATACCAATCACACCAGGGTTCAGTGCCATTTGGGCCGCCTTATCCTTGTCCACCACGATATGCACCTCACGATTACCAGCGGAGACAAGGGCCTCTACGTTGGTAAACTCTGGGTGCTCCTTCACCTTGCTCTCAAGACCGAGTGCTACCTTATTCATCTCCTCGATATCTTTACCAAAGATAACGAATTCGATAGGGGCTTTATTTCCCGTGAGGGCAGTCGCCATGGCACTACCTCCCGACACCGTTACCTTCTCAATCTCGGGGATTGCCTCCACCAGTGGGCGGATATCATTGGCAATCTCCTGGCTGCTTCGGCTACGCTCATCTACAGGCTTGAGGTGACAGAAGATGGTACCGATATTCTTACCCTCCTTAAATCCTACTGCCGTGAGAGCTCCATCAGGGGTCTGACCAGAAATACTAGCAAGGCCACCCACAGCCACCTCAGGTACATTCTCCTCAATGAGCTTCACAATCTGATTGCCCACCGCCTCTGTCACAGCATGCGAGCTTCCTTGCTCTGTCTCGAACTGTACAGAAATAGAGCCGGCATCAATATCGGGGATATAGTCGGTACCTACCGACTTCCCGAGTAGTAGCACGAGGACAAAGATGATGAGGGCACTCCCTAGAGTAACGCCCTTGTGGAATACTGCCCAACCTAGGAATCTATGGTATCTCCGCTCAATTCGCTCAAACATCCGCTCGCTCCAATTGTAGAGCTTGCCATGCTTTCGCTCCTCTCCACCCCGAGGTGCTGGCTTCAGCAACACACTTGAGAGCATAGGGGTAAGCGTAAGTGCCGTAAATAGCGAGGTAATCAGGCAGACGACCGTAAGGATCGCCAATTGCTTAAACATCACACCCACAATACCACCCATAAATACCAGTGGCATAAATACCACAATAGTGGTCAGGGTAGAGGCGGCAATAGCTAGCCCCATCTCCGAGGCACCAAACATTGCTGCCTGCTTAGGCATCGCCCCACGCTCGATATGCTGCGTGACATTCTCCAGAACTACAATGGCATTGTCCACCACCATACCGATGGCTATCACTAGGGCTACCAGTGAGAAGATATTGATGGTATAGCCGAGCAGACTCATCATGATAAAGGCTGAAATCAGTGAGACTGGCATGGTGAGGAAGACAATCAAGCTTGACTTCCACTCTCTTAGGAAGAGCAATACCACCAGCGTCACAAATATCAGGGCATACCAGATAGAAGAGCTCAGGTTGTTCACCGAAGAGGTGACCAATTCGTCCGAACCAATCACTTCAAAGATCTGTACGTCAGAAGGCAGATCGCCCTGGATACTAGCAATCTTGTCACGCACCGCATTCGCCACATCCACCGTATTGGCACCCGACTGCTTTTGCACCAGGAGTGCAATGCCTTGGCCAATATGGTTAAAAGCCGATGCATCGGTTTCCTTAAAAGTATCCTTGACAGTGGCCACATCTTTCAGACGCACCACCTTGCCTTTCATCGCCTTGATCACCGTATTCTCCAGCTCCTCCACGCTCTCATACTTTCCTGGCATACGCACAGAGAAGTCATAAGCACTTTCAGAGACAAAGCCAGCCGGCACATTGACATTATTGGCCTTCAGCATCATAGAGACCTGTGCCACCGATACTCCATACCCTTGCATACGGGTAGGGTCGATCTCCACACGGATCTCCCGCTCAGGCTGACCGAGATAAATCACGGTACCCACGCCATCCACTTTTCTCAGGGGGGAGGCAATCTTATCCTCCACGATCTCCTCTAGCCCGTTGTAGTTTTCATCGGCATTGATTGCAAAACCAAGCACAGGCATCATCGAGGCATTGATCTTATAGATAATCGGCGTATAAGCCTGCGAAGGCATTCGCGACTTCGCCAACTCTAAAAGGTCACGAGCGTTATTGGCAGCAGCCGTTACATCCTCCTCCCACTCATAACGAAGTTGGATAAAAGAGACATTCTCCTTAGAGATCGACTTGATCTCCACCAGATTTTCCGCCGCCGAAAGCACCGCTTCCAGAGGTTTGGAGACCTGCTCCTCCACCTCCACAGCCGAGGCTCCAGGATAGACCGTAATCACCGTAAGGGAGGGGAACTCCATATTCGGCATCAGGTCCAGTGGTAATTTCAATAGCGAAAACACCCCGATCACCATAATCGCCACGAAGATCATGGCGGTGGCGATAGGTCTTTTCACACCAAATTCAGGTAGCTTCATACGCTTATTTCTTTACTACATTCACTTTAGAGCCCTCACTGAGCTTATTCTTACCATCAATCACTACCGAGTCGCCACTCTTAATATCGGCACTCTCAATATAGACCCAACCGTCGCTAATTTCGCCACGAGTGACAGGGATACGAGTGACGGTGGTGCCATCGGCACTCAGCTTAAAGAGATACTCTTCGCCCGTACCCGCCAAACGATAGATCGCATTGAGCGGTACAAAGAGACCCTCACGCTCGGGAAGAGCGATGGCAACATTGCAGTACATTCCTGGCTTGAAGGTACGACTGCTATTGGGGATATTCACCTCGATAGAAGCAGTACGCGACATTGGCGAAAGGACAGGAGAGAGGAAGGAGACCTTACCCTCCACCACTTGGTCGGGGTAAGCATCAAAAGTGATCGCCGCCACCTGTCCACGCTCTATATATCCTAGTTCCTTTTCATTCACCTCGATCGTCACCTTCAGTGGATTCACCTGACGAAGCTCTATGATACCACTCTCCAGCTTGAGGTCGCTTGTTACACTTGGGGTAAAGGCATAAGTCTCCCCTTCATTGATCAATATATCGGTAATCACCCCACTAAATGGTGCGGTGATGGAGGTATTCTTTTTCAGCATCGCCACCTTCGCTACCGAAGCATCATACTTGGCTTTCACGTGGTCGTAATCCATCTGGCTGATACTCTCTTTTTCACGGAGTCGAGTGACCCGCTCAAAGTCCCGCTTAATCGCGTCATTTTCGATTTGAGCTTGTAGAAGCATCTCATCCGACATCTCCACAATCAGAGCCCCCTGTGGTACGTAGCTTCCCTTGGTATAGTGAATACGCTCCACTCTACCTGGCAAGGCGGTTCCTAGGTTGGCACTCTTAGAGGCCTCGGCACTACCCGAGAATCGGATATTTGGTGTGAAAGTCATCTCCTTGGCCTGTGCTATCGTTACAGGCACTACCTTATCCGCCTCCGACGTCTGCTCATTATCTCCTTTCTTGCTACAGGAGACGGTGCTACCCATTACTCCCAATAGTAGAAGGGGTAGCCAAATCTGCTTTATTCCTTTGAAGTACATATCTTAATGTCTATTTATCTATTTGTGATTTTGTTTCTGATGGTATTCCTCTGCATACTGATAAAGAGCCCCAGTGGACTTCTCTAGTTGCGATAGGGTCACCGCTGCCTCCACCCTTGCATCGATATCGGCAGAAGCCGCCTTTTCCCACATCGCTTGTGCCTCTAGGATATCTCGGATGCTATTCATTCCCTCGAGAAGGTTGTCTCGAGTGATACGGAGGTTTTCCTCCGCCTGCTCCTTGGAAAGCTTGGTCAACTCCATCTTCTTGAGCGCTTCGGTATGTTTAAATCGATTCTGCTGAATCTGCAAGCCAATCTTCTCCTGCGCCTCCTGTAGCTCCAATTGGGCCTTGGTCACCTGCTGCTCCGCCATATGCACCTGATGAAGGCGGTCGCCCCACGTGAGTATAGGGATCTGCACCCCTACTCCGATCATCCAGTCGCCACCAAGGTTGTTCTGAGTCCCCTTGTAGAGGTTGGGGCTCGTCCAGTTGTAACCAGCAGCTAAAAACACATTGGGCAAAAACTGCGACTGCACCATCTTCTTAGCCGACTGCGTGATGGCCAACTTCTTCCGAAGCATCGCCACCTCGGCACGCTCCACAGCATAGGGGTCGGTGAGTGCCACCAGGCGACTACTCAACTCCTCCTCACTAATCACACTCTTATCCAGAGAGATCTGCTCGGCATCTACGCCTATGATCTGCCCCAGAAGCATCTTAGAGAGTACCAGACCATTCTCAGCCTGCATCAGCGAGAGCTCCACTTCGTTTTGCTTCACCTGTACCTTGAGCACTTCATTCTTAGTGGTCATTCCCTCGGCATAAAGGTTCTGCAGGTCCTGCGCCAATCGCTCAAGTAGAGACTTGTAGCTCTTAGCCAATGACACCTTCTCCTCCACCGAAATCACTCTCCAGTAGGCTTCATCCACCGTGGTCAGCACCTCCGCCTCCGTCAGCTTTACCTTTTCGTGTGCCAGCTCCGAAGCAGAGCATGCCATCTTATTGGCCTCCACGATCTTCATCCCCATAAAGATCGGTTGCTTCAGTACAAAGCCACCCGTGAATACCTCCTTTGGAGCAACACTGATAAAGTCCAGTGGCAATGAAAGCCCTGGAGGTGTCACTCCAGGAATATTAAAGTCAATGGCAAATGGCTTCAACGCCCGATCGCCAGGATTGACCCAACCCCCAGCAAAGTCGATTCGTGGCAGATACTTCGTCTTGGCCGACTTCACCAAGTAGTCCGAGGTGATCGCCTCCGACTCTGCCATCTGTATCTCCCTATTGTGGCTTAAAGCCATTTCACGGCACTTCTCCAATGAGAGCGGTGCTGGAGCTTGAGCCACAGCTTCTCCCATAGAGAGTACCATTGCTATAAATAGACAATAGGTCATCCCTATATTCAAATTCCGAAACATAATCTACACTAAAAAAAATACTTACACTTACTTTATAAGTAAATAAAAGGGGGTCACAACATCCCTTGATACCACTCCCGAAACTCCCTATTCTTGGCTTTGCTAACAATAATCGCCTCGGGCGTGGGTACTGAAAGCGACACCGTGAGCTTTCCTCCAAACCATACCGACATACTCACAATAGCACTATGGGCTACGATATACTGTCGATTGGCTCTAAAGAAAAGCTTAGGATTGAGCTCCTCGCCCATCTTCTCCAGTGAAAGGTCCATGGCATACTCCTTTTTATCGGTCATCACCACCACACAAGCCTTATTCTCAGATCGTATGTAGGCGATTTTATCCACCGATATAGGCAAGAGCTTATCCCTAAAAGGGGCAAGGAAATGACTCTTGTAGCTCATCGGCGAGCTACCAAGTGCCGCCATCAATTGGCTCACCACTGCCTGATTGTCTACCTTCTCACCACCTCTACTAAAGCGCTCCACCTTTCCCAAGGCACGCTCCAAATCACTCGCCTTGATTGGCTTCAAGAGGTAGTCAATACTATTCACCTCAAAGGCCTTCAGGGCATACTCTTCATACGCCGTGGTAAATATAATAGGGCAAGTAACCTCCACCCGCTCAAAGAGCGAAAAGACCTCTCCATCTGCCAAGTGAATATCCATAAAGGCGAGGTCGGGCTCATCATTGGATTGCCACCACTCCTCACACTCCTCTACACTCTGCAGGATAGCAAGCACCTCCACCTCTCTATCCCCTTCCTTGAGTAGCGACTCAAGGCGCTTGGCGGTAAAATACTCATCCTCTACTATAATGACCTTCATAAGAGTGACTTTGCACGGGGTGCCAATTCATTCAAACTTTCTATCAATGGCAGGGAGACTCTAAACGTCCCACCCCTTGAGACGATTTCAATATCCTTGCCAAATACCAATCGATATTGCTCCATAAGATTATCCAGACCCACCCCGCTACTACTAGAGGCTGCTCGCTCTCTGAGTTGCAAAGGGTTCTCCACCACTAGTCGTCCCTCCTCAGTACGGATAGAGATGGTTAGTGGCAGCTTACTACTCGCGATATTGTGTTTAATTGCATTCTCCACCAAGATCTGCACTCCCGATGGGATCACGTAGTAGTCGAGATACTCCTGTTCAATACCCCACTCCACCTTTAGTCCATCATAGTAGCGAAGGCACATCAGGTAGAGGTACGACTTCACCAACTCCAGCTCTTCCGAGAGCCTCACCACCACTTTGTCGCGCATCGTGTGTCGGAATACTGCTGCCAGTTCCTCCACATACTCCGCTGCCTTTTCGTCATCTCTGCCGATGAGACCCATCAGTGTATTGAGGCTGTTGAATAAGAAGTGCGGGTCGGTTTGGTTTTTGAGTGCTGTGTATCTATTTTGCAATCGCTCCAAGTCCAGCTCCTGCATCCCCACCACTGCCACGTGGTTTTGCTTCATCAGGTAGATAATCATGGAGAATAGGAAAGTCACCACCAAGATCACCAAGTCCTTTACGTACTGTAATGTCGCATAGGTATGGTAATTGAGGTAGTCTCTAAACCACCACCTTTGCAACCTTGAAAGGTAGGGGGATAGCCACACCATACCTCCCAAAAGGCCTAATAGTATTAGCCAAAACTGATACTGGCGGATATTGTACCTATTGATCGCCCACGACTGGATCGAAAGGAGGAGGTAGAAGAAGAGCATATTCACCAGAAGCGAACCGAAGAAGTTGAGCGATAAGATCGCCCCAAAATCAATCTGCCGACTCTCATCAAGCAGACTGTAATAATAGATTGACGACGACAGCATCACAAAGGCAAGCAAAAAGCTCACAATCAGCGTCGCCAGCCATACACTTCTACGCTCCGTGCTTAGAAATATAAAGCCCCGACCACGTCGCCGGCTCAATCGACCCTTCTTCCAAATACTCTTCGCCTCCATATCTTCTTCAATCGCTACCATCTGCTCCCTCCTATTTTAGCAAATATAGCATAAAGTAACGAGCCATACCACCACACACTCTCCCACTTTTACACACACTTTTCCACACACGCAGAGAGGGCATAGCGGCACGACTCGTCACACTACTTAACTTAGAGAATTGTAAAAAGATTACTTAGATTAGAAGCGGTAACCCACTCCTACAGTCAGCACACTAGCATTGGCCTTGTAGTCATCACTACTTAGAGGCATACCTAGCTTTGAAGTGACGTCATTCAGAGAGCTCTTAAGGTCGTCTACCTGATTGATAAAACCATACTTATACCCGGCATTGATCTGGATACCATTGGCAAATTCATAACCTAGTTGGCAAGCGATACCTACATCCCATCTCTGAAGCGCCGACTTTTCATTGTGCTCCTCATAGAGGTCTATCGGATCTATCTTTACTCGGTTACCGAGGAGCTCAATCTCATCGGTTTTAGCTGAGAAGCCTACGCCCACAAAAGGACCTACACCACCGTAAAGTGTACCATTACCCACAGCTACCTTACCAAGGGCATATACAGGGATCTGCATACCCCACTGATTGATCTTATTCTCAAACTCCTTGCCAGCTACATTAGCTTCTAGACCACTACCACGGTAGTAAAACTCTAGCTCAGGCTGAATGGCGAAGTTCTGGTGTAGGTTGATCCTCATAAATCCACCAAAGTCTGCACCCGCCTTCATCTTGCTATCTAGCACCTTGAAGTCATCACTCAGTGCTAGGTGGCCGCAGTTTACACCTGCCTTCACACCATAGTCCAGCGACACATTGCTCTGTGCCATTGCCGAAGTTCCTAGCAGTCCCATCACCATACCGAGGGCGATTGTCATCATCTGTCGTTTCATAAGCTTTTTCTTTTCTTACTTGTTTCTAAATAATTGTTCCATTTTTTGTTTTGATTGGCCCAGCCAGCATCGCCGAACCATCTAATTACAGCACAAAGGTAGCCAGCCGAGTAGCATCCCACAAGGGAAAGACTACCGAAACGACCATATTCCCTACCGAAACGACTAAATGGATAACCAATAACTTTGCCCTTACAAGAAAATAGCATCCACACCCTACCCTACAATCTCTATAGGCGATAGGTAAAGGCCACTTCCAATAGCGAGGGGAGGAGCGAGGTGGGAGCCTCTTGGTAGTGGGTGAGGGAGGCACGGAGGTAGGCATGCAGGTTGCCAAGGTGGTAATGAGTTTGTAGGGTCGTTTGTAATCCCTTGCCCCGAAGCATCGGCACATAGTATCGCCATGGGAGATAGGGCTGGTCTGCACGTATCACACCCGAAGTGGCATTGAAGTAGTGCACCCCACCCTCTAGCGAAAACTGCGGATCGGGCTGATACCTTACCCTACCAAAGAGCGCCCAAGTAAGTGGGGTATCGGGGAGGTGGGTTAGTTGAATACCACTCCTTATATACAGAAGAGAGGTCAGTTGATAGTGATAAGTGGTCCGAAAGGAGGTACGGAGTGGCAGCTGACTTCTTTTTGTGAAGGTCAGCCGGCTTTGAAAGGCTTGGCGCCCCTCACGGTAATCAGCTCGTGCCGTTAACCGCCACTGCTCTGGCTTTAATCCACTCTTCACAGAAGCCTTCTGCGAGAGGTCAAGGTGCACCATACCGGTCCACCAGCGTGCCAGTTCCCCACTCCAAAAGAGCTGCATTCCCCGTTCGTCACGGCGAGAGGAACTACGACTCTCTATCATACCCAAGGGGGAATAGTGATCAGCACCTAGATAACGAGTTGAGAGAGTAATGCGACCGATATGATCATGAAAATAACTGATCGAGAGCAGAGAAGCACGCCGATTAGTTGGAGCCAATAAAGTCTCTCCAGTAAGGAGCCAGTGCCTTTGGAGATACCTAAAGTAGAGCGAAGCAGAGTGATTTAGTTCCGGCTTTGGCTCTCGGCGATAGGCGACCATTGGCTGTCCCTTCGCCGTGCGGTATCGCCGCCCCATCAGAGTAGACCCCACCTCTAGCTTTCCTTTCTGATAGCTCACGATGGCTCCACCACTAGAGCGGAGAGCAGTGTGTCGGTAGCGTTGTTCCTTGGCAGTACGATGCATACCACCGGGGTAGAGGGTAAGGAGTCGCCGCCCCTCAATCCGTGCATCTAGTCGCTCAAATCCATAGAAGAGGGCTACTTGCACAGGACCACCCTGCCAGCTAGTTGCCACCCCTCTGAGATAACCCTCCTCACGAAAACTGGTGTGAGGGCGAATTAACCTTCCACTAAGGGAAGGGGGTTGCCCCGTCATTTCACTTCGGGAGAAAAATGAATTGGCCTGACCCAATTGCACTCCCAGCCCAGCTTGTAACCGATAATCACCCAGCGCCACCTGCCAGTGCGGTTGCCGATACTGGTAACTAAAAGAGAGGTGGTCAGCAACCCCCTTACGAAGCGGGAGCCACGACTCGCCACGATCCTGTCCGAGAACCAGCGACCACGAGTGCCGCTCTTGTCGACTTCCCACATACCTCAGCCCCACCCCAATCCCTTGGTAGCGGTCACGACGATGGGGAAGCGTTAGCTCACTACCCAAGTAAAAGTCCTGCCGCAGTGGTGCCACCGTACGTGGTCGATCGCTCCCCACCCTGAGAAAGGGGGCTAGGAGGGGTAAGTGACTTATCGGAGCACCTGGAACCGCCTTCAGATCATAGATAGATCGGAAACGTCCGCCCCCCTTGGATCGGGCAAGCAGTAAATTCCGCACAAAGAAGGCATCGAAGTAAGGCAACTGAAGCAACTGCTCTTCCGTCGCATGATTGAGGTCAAGGGGCTCCGCCAATAGTTGCCGAAGGGTCTCCTCTAGCTGGAGTGCCTCTTCCCCCTCAGGCAGCTCCTCCAATAGTAATTGAATCGCCTGCCCCGTCGCCACCTCTTGTGCCTCTGCAGTGATGATTCGTCCCCACCACAAAAAAGATATTACAAGTAGGAAACGAACCAGAGAAAGACTATGATTCGGGCTGATCATCAGAATAGTTCTCTGATCCTTGAAGCAATTGTAATTGTCGGTCAAAGTCAAAAGTCAGAGATTATTTTTGAGTTGATTGGACTTGTCACTGAACTTTTAACTACCGAGGAATCCTCGGCAGTTGGGATTGTGTTAATGGGCCTCCAGCCAATTATCACCAATGCCGACATCCACTTTCAGAGGGACGCGAAGCTCAGGGCAGACTCCCTCCATCTCCTCACGTACCATAGCTACCAGCCGTTCTTGCTCCTCCACAGGGCAAGAGAAGTTGAGTTCGTCATGCACTTGTAGGATCATCTTAGCTTGGAACTGCTCCTCCTGAAGTCGCTTTTGAATCCGTATCATCGCTACCTTGATGATATCAGCAGCCGAACCTTGGAGCGGTGCATTAATGGCATTGCGTTCAGCAAAACCTCGCACCACCCTATTGCCAGAGTGGATATCCTTAAGGAAGCGCCGTCGCCCCATAATCGTCTCCACATAGCCCTGCTCCTTCGCCTTCTCCACGATCTCCTCCATATACTTCTGTACCCCAGGAAAAGTACGGAAGTAGCCATCAATCAGCTCCTTTGCTTCGCCAAAGGGGATCCCTAGCCGACTGCTCAGCCCATAATTAGAGATCCCATAGATAATCCCGAAGTTGGCCGTCTTGGCTCGCCTCCTGAGGTCGGGCGTGATCTGCTCTGGTGGCAGGTGATAGATCTTGGCGGCGGTAATGGCGTGGATATCTTGCTCCTCACGGAAGGCCTCAATCATCGCCTCATCGCCCGAGAAATGCGCCATCAGTCGGAGCTCTATCTGAGAGTAATCGGCCGAGATATAGCGGTCGCCCCGCTCAGGATAGAGGGCAGTGAAGGCTTTACGTATCTGCCGACCATCTTCATCGCGGACAGGGATATTCTGCAGGTTGGGGTCGGTACTTGAGAGACGCCCCGTCGCCGTCGCCGTCTGATTGTAAGTGGTATGGATACGTCCAGTCTGGCGATTGATTAGCTGTGGCAGTGGTTCAATATAGGTACTCACCAGCTTACGGAGCCCTCTGTAACGTAGGATCAACCCAATGATCGGGTGGAGGTGTGCCAGCTTCTGTAGCTCCTCCTCACGGGTCACATATTGGCCTGTCTTGGTTTTCTTCGGCTTCTCCACCAGTTTCAGCTCGTCAAAGAGCACCTCTCCCACCTCCTTAGGCGAATTGATATTAAATGGGATACCCGCCTGTCGCTGAATCTCCCCTTCCAGTTCTCCCAACTCCTTATAGAGCTCATCCACCGTATCGGTGAGCTGCTTCACATCAAGCCGCACGCCGGTCTGCTCCATACGCAGTAGCACCTCCATCAGTGGCATCTCCACCTCATAAAAGAGCGACTCCAGCTCCTCCTTCTCCAGCTCCTCCCGCAATTTGTGATAGAGTTGCAGCGTGATATCGGCATCCTCACAAGCATAGGTATAGACCTGCTCGGGCGGTAGCTGTCGCATATTTTTCTGCTGCCTTCCTTTCGGCCCTATCAACTCCTCAATCGGGATTGGTTGGTAGCCCAGGTAGCTCTCCGCCATCGCATCCATACCGTGCCGTAGCTCAGGCTGAATGAGGTAGTGGGCAATCATCGTGTCCCAGTAGGGACCGACAGGGTGAAGGCCGAACCGCTCTATGATCTTGAGGTCAAACTTTAAGTTTTGCCCTATCTTGAGCACCTTAGGATCGCCAAAAGCTTTTTGAAAAGGAGCCAACTGCATCTGTGCCTCCATCGGCAGCTCCGAAAGCGGAATATACCACGCCTCATGAGGTGCTATCGCAAAGGAGATGCCTACGATGCCACAACTCATGCCGTCCAAGCCATCCGTCTCCGTATCAAAAGCAAAGGCGGGTGCGGCTGCTAGTCGCTCTGCTAGGGCAGTAATCTGCTCTTCGCTCTCTACGAGGTGATACTGCTTTTCACTGCTATCAAAACGCTTAAAGCTACTCTCTATCACAGGCTCTTCTACTAGTCCTTCATCAAAAAGCGAACGGGGCTGTGGAGTGGAACTAGGGGTGGCATCCGCTTGCAATTTCCCGATTTTCGAACGAAACTCCAACCGCTCGTAGAGGTCGAGGAGAGCTTGTTGATCCGTCTCCTTCCGCCGCATCTCCTCCAGACTATACTCCAAAGGCACATCGGTACGGATCGTCACAAGGTCGCGCGAGAGTTTGAGTTGCTCACGTCCCTCCAGTAGATTTTCTTTTCTCTTCCCTTTGATCTCATCGATATGGGCATAGATCCCCTCAATATCATGATACTCCGTGAGGAGCGTTGCCGCTGTCTTCTCCCCGATGCCCTTCACCCCAGGCACATTGTCCGAAGTATCACCCCAGAGGGCCAGGAGGTCGATCACCTGCCGACTCTCCTGCAACCCATGCTTTTTCGTTACCGCCTCAGGTCCCAACTCTTCAAAGCCACCGCCCGATCGGTTGGGTTTGAGGATGCGGACATTCTTTTGTACCAACTGCCCATAATCCTTATCCGGCGTAATCATATAGACCATACGGTCAGGCTCCCGACTTCCCACCTGCGTAGCAATCGTACCAATCACATCATCCGCCTCATACCCCGGCACCGTGTAGTGCTGTACGCCAAAGGCATTGACCAACTCCTTGATATAAGGTAGGGCGAAACTAATCCCCTCGGGTGTCTTTTCGCGCTGAGCCTTGTACTCTGGATAAAGCTCACTTCGGAAGCTACCTCCCTTTGGGTCAAAAACCACAGCTATGGGGGCCCCATCGGCACGGTTCAGGATCTCCTCAAAGGTATTGAGAAAACCAAAGATCGCTGTGGTATCCTCCCCTTTAGAGTTGATTCGGGGGCTTCTGATCATCGCATAATAGGCACGATAGATCAAGGCATAAGCATCGAGTAGATATAGTTTCTTTTCCATAAATAATATAGCTTTATTCGGTAAAATATTGCCGAGCAATCCGCGAGGAGAGCCGTGAAGGAATCTCGTAAGGGATGGTGTCGCAGGCATCTGAAAGGCGGGTAATCGGTAGCCCCTCGCCAAAGATGGTTACCTCGCTTCCCACCTCGGCACTCTCGGCATCGGTAACATCAATCATCAAGGTATCCATGCAGATATTTCCAATCGTAGGGGCAAGGGTACCGTCGGGAAGGCGGAAGGAGATCCGACCATTGCCTAGGCGACGTGGCAATCCATCGGCATACCCAATCGGAATAATCGCAATACGACTGGGGCGAGTCACCTTTCCGCGACGACCGTAGCCAATCGTCTCCCCAGGTTGCACCTCCTGCACCTGCAGAATCTGCGTGGTGAGCGTGGCAATTGGTTCGAGCACACAGGGCGTCTGCTCAAGCGGAGAAATACCATACAGCCCGATCCCCAGTCGCACAAAGTCGGAGGGGTAATTCGGGAAACGTATCGCCCCCGCAGTATTGAGGGCGTGCTTTTTAATGGAATACCCCAGTCGTTCCTCCAGGATATGGTGGGCGGTATCTAGTCGCTCCAATTGCTGAAGGGTAAAAGCATCTTCCGTAGGATCATCCGCCACAGCGAGGTGGGTAAAGATAGAGGCGACCCGCACTGCACTAGAGCGTCGGAGTACCGCCACCACTTCATCAATTTCGGGAAGAGTGATACCAAGTCGGTTCATCCCTGTATTCCACTTCAGGTGGATCGGCAGGATACCATCGCCATACCTTTCTGCCGCCTCCTCAAAGGCACGCAGCATCTCCAGACTAAATATCTCTGGCTCTAGTTGGTGCCAAATCAATTGCCGAAAGGCGGATAGCTCAGGGTTCATCACCAAGATGGGGAGCTGAATACCCTGCTCTCGTAGTTCCCGACCTTCATCCACCACCGCCACAGCGAGATACTCGGTACCCGCCCG
The DNA here is from genome assembly GCF_000372405.1 of Porphyromonas somerae DSM 23386. Taxonomy (GTDB): domain Bacteria; phylum Bacteroidota; class Bacteroidia; order Bacteroidales; family Porphyromonadaceae; genus Porphyromonas_A; species Porphyromonas_A somerae. The sequence continues at coordinate 36,862 of NZ_AQVC01000018.1, forward strand.
CTCCAGTGTCCGTGCCACCTCATAGGAGCCAGCTCCATAGGCATTGGCCTTAATCATACAGATGGTCTGCATCGACTTGGGGAGTTGTTGCCGAAGGGTGTGGTAGTTTTCCGTAAGTCGGTTGAGGTTGATGCTAAGAATGGTCTGGTGCGATAGTGCTTTCCAATCCTCTATCACCCGCTCAAATTGCGAGGTATGGCTTCCCTTTAAGAGGATAATATGCCCTGCCAATTGTGCTAGTGACAGCTCCTTATCGAGCGAACTCCAATCGGGATACCACTGCGTTAATTCTGGGAAAAGTTCACGATACTGCCCCAAAGCAGGCCCAACTAAGTAGAGGCGGTCTAGTTGATAACGACTGATCAGCTCTGCCACCCGCTCATAGAGTTCGCGAGGGTCATGCGTGCTATCCTGCATATCGGAAAGGATGAGGGCAGTAGGCCAGTGGTCGCTATTCCGACGGTTGAGGAAGTCAAGGGCAATTGCCAGCGAGTCGTAATCCGAATTGTAACTATCATTAATGAGTAAGGTATGGTGCTTTCCTTGGACTACCTCTAGTCGCATTGAGATCGGTTGAAGCGTCGCAAAAGGGGTCAAGTCCTCAAGAAGCGAAGGTGCCGTATACTTCAGTAGCAACAGTGCCGCCACCGCATCGGCGATACTGCCTTGGTCCAAAAAAGGAAGATGCAACTCCCGCTCTACCCCATCCATGCTTAGGGAAAGGGTCACTCCCGAAGCATGGTACTCAATTTGCCTTACCCAGAGCTCTGCACGCTCATCGGAGAAACTCCAGAAGTGGCTCTTGGCGGTCAGCCCCATTTGTTCTAACCCCTCTACAATCAAAGGTTGATCCAGTGGGGCAATGATCGTCTCACAGTCGGTAAAGAGCGATAGTTTCTCCCGCACCTTTTGCTCTTTACTCTCAAAGTGCTCCTGATGGGCCTCTCCAATATTGGTGATCAGCCCAATCGTCGGCTCGATTATCGCCTTCAGACGTGCCATCTCACCCAGTTTGGAAATCCCCGCCTCAATCAACGCCAACTGTTCGCCCTCTTCTAGCCCCCAAAGGGAGAGGGGCACCCCGATCTGCGAATTGTAGCTGCGGGGTGAGCGACCCACGGAAAGATGCGGTGAAAGGAGCTGGTAGAGAAGCTCCTTTGTCGTTGTTTTGCCATTACTTCCTGTGATCGCCACAATAGGCATCTGTAGCGCTTCCCGTCGCCACTTCGCCAAGGTTTGGAGTGCCTGTAACGTATCTGGCACCTCAATCATTGTCGCCTCGGGATAGGCTCCCTCCACCTTTTTGGAAACCACAAAGGCACGCACTCCCCGCTCATAAAGTTCTCCAATATAGCGATGCCCATCACCCCGCTCCGTCACCAGTGCCACGAAGAGGGTTCGTTGCGGAAAAGTGAGCGACCGACTATCGGTCAGCAAAACCTCTATCTCCTGCTCCTTACGAGGCTTTGGAGCCTTAAGAAGTGCAGTGATCTCTGAAAGTAAATAGCGTCTCATACCTCTAATTTTTCTATCAATGACGTAAGAAATGGGTGCGAATGGTGTTGGGAAAAGTGGCGAATCTTCCTCAGCACCACCTCCTGATGTGCTGCCACCCGCTCAGGATTGCTGGAGAGGGGACGGTGCTCTGCTAACTTGATAAGAGCGTGCCATTCTTGATTGAAAGCGGGGTCCTCTTCTAGGGCAAACGTCTCAAAGCGACTTAAGATATACCGCACCGCCGCCTCCGACGGATGTGCCATATCCTCCGCAAAAAAGCGGTAATCACGGAGCTCATCTAGCTGTATCTCGTAGCTCGGAAAGTAATGCACCTCTGGAAACTGCTCCACCATCTGCTCCACCGCCAGGAGCAATACCGCCTTCGAGAGTCGACTCTCGTGGGCTCCATCACGGTAGTGCGGGATAGGGCTCACACTCAGCACCACCTCCGCTCCCCCTTTAGTGAGCTCCTCAAGTAACGGCAACCAGCGATGCACGATCTCCCCCACCTCGGCACGGCGACGCCGAAAACACTTTGCTGGCAGACGGTGACAATTACTCACCACTGCATGCGGTGCCTCGGCCCACTCATAGAGATAAGAGGTGCCAAAGGTAAAGACCCATAGCTTGGTGGTCGACAGCCGCTCTCTCGCCACTTTCCACGCCCCCTCTATCCGTGCCAGGGTTTCTTCGGGAGTAGGTGCAGAAAAGGTGCCGTGATGCATCGGGCTATGCCAAAGCCCCTCATGCTCGATCAGCTCTTCAAGCGTCACAGGTCGATCCGCCAGCAACCGCTCCACCCCTTCCGCCATAGAGAGGGGATTATAGAGGATGCCATAGGGCGAAGGGCTACAGTCGTAGAGCTCCCTAAAGAGATGCCGCTGTAGCTCATCGGCAAAGCACGAACCCCAAAGCGTGATCGCATCTCTACGACTCCATCGTCGGCTCAGCGGGGGCACCTCGACCCGTTTCTGCCACTCCATCACCTTTTACTTTTCTTCTTCAGCCGAAAGGGTTGCCACAGCAAGGCGGTCGGCCAATTTTAGATTGCCACGAGGAGGTAGCTTCTTCTCCACTTGGGCATAGGCTGGGTGCGATGCGAGCTCCTCTACCCAGGTCACCACCCCCTGTTTCCCATGCGAGGTGTAAGCGTGCTGCAGATAATAGGTCGTCCCACTCCTCAAGAGCCACTCCAGGTCATCCAGTAGATCGGGAGCAAACGAACGAGTGCCACTGATTAACAACCAAACAAATCCCACCGCCTCCTCATTATGATCCGAAAAGCGGGTGAAGAGGTCCACCTGAAGTTTATTGTGCCCCGTTAGCGTTTGCGTCCTGTTCACCTCCGCCATCAATCGGTCATTCAGCACCTCCGCGTCCTCATGCATATATAAGAGGTAAGGGTAGGCACCCGAATACCCCTTATTATTGAAATAACTGGTCCAATCAGCCTTCTCTAGCAGAAAGGGGATAGGGATATCAATCGCCGTCAGCTCATCATCACCCCACTGCTCATTCATCTCTATCTCACTCATCTCTTCTCCTATTAATAGCGAAGGCCACGCTCTTCGTGGCCTTCGCGTAACATATTACTTCATCAATACTTTGCACGCAGATCTCCATCGCAAATCTCCATTGCGGCCTCCGACCTGTCCGACTTGTCCGACCTGTCCGAGATAGGTACCCCCGCCCCCCCAGCGCAGCATTATTTGTTGATTGCCGCAATACCCGGCAACACCTTCCCCTCAATCGCCTCCAGCAACGCACCACCACCAGTAGAGACATAGCTCATACGGTCGGCCAATCCAAACTTATTGACTGCAGCAACAGAGTCACCACCGCCCACAAGTGAATAAGCGCCCTTAGCAGTGGTCTCAGCGATCACCTCTGCCATTGCTTGAGTACCCTTGGCAAAAGTATCCATCTCAAAGACACCGAAAGGACCATTCCAAAGGATCGTCTTCGAATCACGGATCGCCTCAGCAAAGAGCTCCTGAGTCTTAGGACCAATATCCAGGCCCTCCCAACCAGCAGGGATCTGATCACTAGGCACCACCTTCGTATTCGCATCATTGCTAAAAGCATCAGCCACCACAGAGTCACTACCGATCAGTAGCTTTACCCCATTAGCCTTCGCCTTCTCCTGAATCTGTAGGGCAAGGTCCAGCTTATCCTCCTCACAGATTGAATTACCGATTTCGCCACCATTCGCCTTCATAAAGGTGTAGGTCATACCACCCGTTAGGATCAAGGTATCTACCTTCGTTAGGAGGTTCTCGATAATCTCAATCTTTGTAGAGACCTTGCTACCACCCATAATTGCGGTAAACGGACGCTCTACCTCCTTCATCACACGGTCCACAGCAGCCACCTCACGTGCCATCAGGTAGCCAAACATCTTGTGCTCCTTATCAAAATAATCGGCAATCAATGCGGTAGAGGCGTGAGCACGGTGTGCTGTACCAAAGGCATCATTCACATAAACCTCAGCCAACGCTGCCAACTGCTTTACAAACTCAGGCTGACCAGCTTTGCCATCGCCCTTACCCTCCTCTTCAGGGTGGAAACGAAGGTTCTCAAGGAGCAACACCTCACCATCCTTCAGTTGCTGAGCCTGCTTCAAAACAGCATCGCCCACACAATCCTCAGCCATCTCCACCTTTCTACCAAGGAGCTCCTCCAGGTGTCCACGGAGCTGAGAGAGACTCAGTTTCTTATCCACCCCCTTCGGACGACCCATATGGCTACCGATAATGAGGCGACCGCCTCCCTTTACAATCTTACGAAGCGTAGGCAAAGCCCCACGCATACGCGTATCATCAGTGATCTGTCCCGCCTCATCTAGCGGCACATTAAAGTCCACACGCACAAAGACCCTCTTCCCCCTAAAGTCAAAATTGTCAATATTAGCCATCCTGATAAATCTTTCTATATATTTAATGGTTACCTATCCAAAACACCCCCCGCCCCTCACTGCAAAGATAACCTTTTTTCCCCAACCCACGAAACCCAAACCACACAGGGGGGGGGGTGCCTTTATCGGACAAGGGGGGGTGCCTTTATCGGACAAGGGGGGTGCCTTTATCGGACAAGTCGGACAGGTCAGACAAGTCGGACGAGTCGGACGCCCAGCCAGCCACCACAGCTAGCACCCATCCATCGCGGCGTCCGACCTGTCCGACTCGTCCGACTCGTCCGACCTATCCGAGAAAGGTACCCCCGCAATAGGCACCTCCGCCACAGGTACCCCCGAGAGCACCCGAAAGGGTGCCACTCAGCTAGCCCCTGGTCAAGGGCGAAGCCCGAAGACCAGCCGGGACCCCGCGTCGGAGGGGGCAAACGCCCCCGAAGACCAGCGGGAAACGAATCGGTAATAACATAATCGACCCTTGCGGTCGCACTCACATGGGCTTGTGCGACCACAAGGGTCGAGAAATATGGGGTGCCTCATGACCCGCCGGTCTTCGGCTCTGCGAGCCTCGACTGGGGGCTAGCTGAATGGCACCCTTCGGGTGCACTATCGCGGCGTCCGACCTGTCCGAATTGTCCGACTTGTCCGACTCGTCCGACTTGTCCGAGATAGGTACCCCCGCCACCGACTTGTCCGAGAAAGGCTACCCCCGCCCCCGCCACAGGTACCCCCGAAAAGATCAATAGCCGGTATCGCCTTCAGTCTGAGGGTTACCAGTAGAGCCCTCATTAGGGTCCTTAGGGGTATCCTCCGTAGCACCTGGCTTAGGAGCAGGGGCTACCACCTCGCCATTAGAAAGGCTAGAACCTCTCACAAAGCCAGTCTCCTTGATACGTGCAAGGATATCACGGCTAGGGGTATAGCGCACCTTAGCCCCCTTGATCAGGTCAGGGGTAAATTCCTCCATAGTAGGGGCAGACTTACAGTTGATCCTCATAGAGAAAGAGCCCAGCTCCCCCAGCTTCACACCAAACCCATTGAGCAGATAGCTCGTAGCAGAGATAGAGAGTGCATCCAACACCGCCTGCACATCGGCACGGTGCACGGTACATCTGTCCGCGATATCCTCAGCCAGCTCCTTAGTGGAGATCTGACGGATCTGTCTGCTCACCGCCAAAGCCACACGTGGGCTCTTAGCGTTAGGGATCTTGTTGTCACGCTCATACACATTGTAGATAAATGCCATAGTCTTAAATCTTTAAGTTGTTAATAAAATAGTTGTTTCTTGATTCTCCTACCCACCAAAATTAGGAGCAGAGAGATGGTTAGTCCAAGGGCAAGCCCCAGGTAGATTTGTCGTGTCGACTTCCCCTTTTGGAGAAGGTAGTTTTCGGCAGTTTCCTGCCTCGTCAGCGTCTCCTTAGCTTGAGACTCCTCCCGATGCTCCGAGAGCGATTCATCGAGATAGGTGATCCGATAGCCACCCGATACGGAAGGGGGTCTCCCCTCAGGCCCCTTCGGCAGCGGAAGCGTATCGCCCCACCATTGCAGCTCCACCACCCTACGCTGTTGTCGCTCCAAGAGCCCCACGCTATCCCGAGTGGCGACCACTTGCTGCTCCGCCTGCTGTTGTGTCGCCACCACCTGCTTAGTCGGGCGACACCCCACCATAAGTGGCAACAGTAGGATCAATAAACAATGCCACAAATCACTGTGGTTTCCTGAAAAAGGTTGACTCGGTTAATGTTACGTTGTTATTAATCCTGCTTTATGTTGACTTTCTAGCCTTTAGTCCTGTGAGGGGTTGACTGGAGGGCGTAGCCCGGAAGGAAACCCCTCACAGGACTAAAGGTACCAAAACTTGGGCACCTATCCTTTTTTTTGATTTTCAAGGTACTCCTCTCTATAGCTTTTCCACCTCTTGGGGATTTTCCCTTTGCACTTTGAGGCTTCAACAGGTGTCTTATAGTCGAGACTCATGTGAGGCCTT